>NZ_JBIPKH010000068.1:0-1088 GCF_044068625.1 Desulfurivibrio modestus | reverse complement strand
TCACGGTTTTGAGATTGCCGAGGAGATCATAGGTGTAATTAGTCACCTGAGCGCCTTGGGCTTTCTTGAGCAGTTCGCCGTTGGCGGTGTACTGGTAAGAGGCGTTGCCGTAGGCGGTCATCCGGTCCTGGGCATCGTAGCTGCCGGTGCTGGTGGTGCCGCCGGCGCTGTGCTGCAGGCGGTTGCCGTTGTAATCGTAGGTGTAGGTGGCGGCGGTGTTGCCGTTTTTGCTTACCCGGATCAGGCGGCCGGCCTGGTCGTAGTGGTAGCCGTAATGGTTGGTAATGCCGGCGACGGTTTCGGTTTTTTCGCTGATCCGGCCGCGCTGGTCCCGACTGAAGCTGGTGCTGAACAGTTCGGTGGCCTCGTGGGCGGCGGTGAAGGCGGTTATTTCACCGTAACCGTTGTAGGCTTGGGTGGTGGCTACCCCGGCCAGGCTGGTGCCGGTGAGAAAGCCGTTGGCGGGGTCGCGCTCCAGGGTGAGGTCGCCCACCTGGCTGGGCAGGCCGTCGCTGTCGTAGCCGTAGGTGATGCTCTGGCCGTTTACGTTCAGGGACTGGAGCTGGAAGTTGCTATCGTAGCCCCGGACCACGCTGCCGTTGATCTCGCCGGACCAGGCCTGGGTCAGCGGCAGGAAGCCGTCGTAAGTGAAGGCCAAGGTGTTGTTCTCCGGGGTGGTGATCCCGCTGAGCCGGCCGGTTGCGGGGTGGTAAGCGTAATCGATCCGGCCGTGGGGCAGGTCGAGATAAGCAAGCTTGCCGCAGCAGCCGGAATAGCCAAGTTCCAGGGTCCGGCCGTCGGGGCGGGTGATTTGGGTCAGCTCGCCGTCGAGGTTGTAGGCGTAACGGGTGGCGGCGGGTTGCGCCCCCGCCTCCGGCGGCAGGTACTCCTCCTGCCGGTCGGTGGCGGTGTAGCGAAAGAGATGGGGGCTGCGGCCCGGGCGGAGAAATGGCATCAGACACCATTTCTCCGCCCATTTCTCCCAACGGCTGCATTTTTACGCATTTTTATTCGCGAATTCTCTTTCCGGCCAACCACCGACTGCTTCAACCACCTTTTTTGATCAAGGAAACCACAACAATACAGCA
>NZ_JBIPKH010000067.1:0-1101 GCF_044068625.1 Desulfurivibrio modestus | reverse complement strand
AAGTAATTTAAATACAATAGTTACTGCTTTGTATGAGAAATTGAGAGAAATGGTGTCTGACACCATTTCTCCTTCCATTTCTCCTTCGCATTTCAGGAATTTCCCCTAGAAAAACAGGGAAAAACAGGGGGAAAAACAGGGAAAAACAGGGACGCCCCCTATTTTGCGGACCGCACCATGACCACCACCGCGGCCGGACCAGTTCGCTGGTGCTCAGAAAAACAGGAGAAAAACAGGAGAAAAACAGGGACGCCCCCCTATTTTGCGGACCTCACCATGACCACGACCACCACCGCCGGCCGGACCATTTCGCTGGTGCTCGATGCCAACGGCCGGATCAGCCAAAGCCGGCCGGCCGGTCTCCTCGGGGTGGGCTACCATTACGACCTTCGGGGGCGGTTGAGTTCCATCACTCAAGGGGGCGGTGCCCAAGGGCGCTACCTGGACTTCACCTACAACAGCCAGGGTTATCCCGCCGCCACCCGTTACGCTTACCACCCCGCGACCGGCCGGCTGAGCGGGATCACCACCCCGGAGAACAACACCCTGGCCTTCACTTACGACGGCTTCCTGCCGCTGACCCAGTCCTGGTCCGGCGAGATCAACGGCAGCGTGGCCCGGGGCTACGATAATAACTTCCAGCTCCAGTCCCTGAACGTAAACGGCCAGAGCATCACCTACAGCTACGACAGCGACGGCCTGCCCATCCGGGCGGGCGGCCTCACCCTGGAGCGCGACCCCGCCAACGGCTTTCTCACCGGCACCGGCCTGGCCGGGGTAGCCACCACCCAAGCCTACAACGGTTTTGGCGAAATAACCGCCTTCACCGCCGCCCACGAGGCCACCGAACTGTTCAGCTGGTCCGGGTAAGCAAAAACGGCACCACCGCCTCCACCTACACTTACGATGACAACGGCAACCGCCTGCAGCACAGCGCCGGCGGCGCCACCAGCACCGGCAGCTACGACGCCCAGGACCGGATGACCGCCTACGGCAACGCCTCTTACCAGTACACCGCCAACGGCGAACTGCGGCAAAAGACCCAAGGCGCTCAGGTTACTAACTACACCTATGATCTCCTCGGCAATCTTAAAACCGTGG
>NZ_JBIPKH010000066.1:0-1235 GCF_044068625.1 Desulfurivibrio modestus | reverse complement strand
GTTGCGAACATTCCCTGACCCAAACCAGCTGGACTGATCACGGCCAGACTTAGGTGGCCATCTTCCCCATTCCCGGTTGTCACATATCGAGTTGAGGCAATACCCTGGGTTATTCCAGGGGCCAGCCTGAAAGATTCATCATTGACTTCACCCTGCTCATTGATCTTCAATAGAACGTCACCAGGAACCCTGATGGTCACCCCCACCCCACCGACTCCATCGGTCTCAACCTCACTTTGGATCTTAAATTCTAGTCGTGCCAAAACCCGACCAACGGTTGGCAAGCTTGTTGAATTCGAGTTGCTGATGCCTGTTTGGTTAAAATCTCCTACTAAAAAATCGTCAACCGCTTTGTCAAACACTACCAGTGTTTCGCTTGAAAAGTGGTTCTTCTCATCTAGCTCCGCAGTCAGTCGATCCAAAAGCTGCGTAACGGACAGATTCTCGTTGGCCGCCAACTGACACAGAGCCGCAAGAGCCAATGTGCTGCTTTTTTGGGAATCGGTCGCTCCAGCTAGTGCAAGGGCAGTGGGAGATACGGGAAGAGCCCGCAAAATATCAAACTTGAAGAGCTGGCCCAACAGATCGTTTGCCGCTTCAACATCATCGGGCCTCAAGCCGCCTGATAACATCTCCGCGCGGCGAACCGCCAGTTCCGTCACGGGCGTCACCGCCACGGCTTGATCAGCAACGAGGGTCGGCAGGGCAGCCCGTAGCGGCATATTTTCAGGAATTGTTTCCTCCAGGCCAGTAGCTTCGTCAATATAGCTCCCGCTACCCTCAATCAGCACCGCCCCCTCATAACCACTTAGGTTGAGCTGAAATCTCCCCTCGATGTCGGTCATGCCTTCCGTTATCTTCTCGCCTTTAAACCCAAAATTGTCTATGGCATATACGCGCACCAGCCCGTATTTCAACAAGCCCTTGGCAGCCACACCACTCAGTATTCGATCACCGCTCTGGGCGTCATTTGCGTCGGGATCCTGCCTGGAGTCGCCACCCCCGCCACTACACGCTCCTATAAAAATCCCCACGACAGCAATCAAAAGCAGGTACGTAATTTTGTGCTTCATGAGAAAAGGCCCCCTTGCCTTAGCAACAGCAGCTGTTAGAAATCCGTTTGTCCAAGCACTTTTTTGAGAATAACCAGGGCATCCCCGACACCGATCTTTCCATCTGGTTGCGGCAAGCCATCCACAAGGGGCGCCACATCACCATACTGGACAGCTTCTTCC
>NZ_JBIPKH010000065.1:0-1277 GCF_044068625.1 Desulfurivibrio modestus | reverse complement strand
CCTTGACCTCATCCAGGCTACCCACCGCCACACTGCCGCCGATCACCGCCACCGCAAGATAAGAGCCCGCCACCACCTTATTATGGTATGGTCCCGGTGCCCAGCTCTGCTTCATTCGCACATGGGTGGACCTTGCTAATTGGTCTCCAGGTGTCCTATGGAAGCCAAATCGTCAGCCATCTGGTGCATTAACTCAATTCCCTTGCGTACCTTGCCCGCAAAGGTGGTCCCCTCCCAGGTGCCACTTCTGATCAGGGCCGAAAGGCTGTTTTGCTCCAGTTCTAACTCCCAGTCGCCCGGCTCAGTGCCAAAAGATTCCTCGAAAGCATGCCGCCATTGGCCGGTTACCGCGAGGGTATCATCGATAATCTCGTTTTCGGAATTCCCCGGACAGAGTCGCACACGACGGGACAGGGGCTTTTCGAGGTCGATCCACAGTCTAATTTCGGAAAGTCGCCGCATGTATTTTGGATTATATCCGCCCACCTCCCTTCTTATTTCCTTGCCGCATACAGTCTTGTCGCTCCATCCTCTTGGGTGTGGCCAAAAATCAAGAAATGACCTATCAAAAATAATCTCATACGCAACTGCCCCGACTACCCCCTTTGCAATCCGTTTTTGGGAAAAGAAAGTCCCTCCATCATCCCTTACTACCCGCCTTATATCTGATTTAAGACATAGACATAACCTCCAGAATATCGCCAAAGCTAAGGCCAAAGAAATTATGCTAACAGAATCACGTACAAGGAGGGTGGGTGTTAACGGGTGATCAGGTAAAAAAAAATTCTGTGTTGCAGATATGATCACAACAGGAACACCCCCGATGCCTAACACATAAAATAAGAACCAAGCTACGGCGAGCACATATGCGGAAACATCCCAACGACACCTGATCGGATTTACAATCATTAATCTAAGCCCCTATAACATAACCATTTTTATTTGCTGACCATAAACAGTGCTCCTCGCAAGCCTGGCTTTGAAACTACTTCTTGCCAAGAAATATGTTTCTATTATCAATGCGTTAATCCTGTGAATTACAAAGGCGACGCTTAATACGACAAAAACTGATACAAGAATGGGAGAAGCAACTTGGACGAACAGGCCAAACATCGCTTTAGCTGCTACTCCCGCAAGAACTGTGAGAACCCCATCAATTGCTCCTGCTGCCAGCCCTGTCCATAGGGAATCAGTCGCCGAGTAAACCAGATAGGCAGTTAACATTACACTGAGCGACGCAAGAAGATTACTAACATCTTTTAGAGCAGTATTATACG
>NZ_JBIPKH010000064.1:0-1325 GCF_044068625.1 Desulfurivibrio modestus | reverse complement strand
CACTAGTGTCCGGTTAGGAAACTGTCTTCGCCCATTAAAAATTTAATAATTCGTCAAAAAACGGCATTCATGCAAGAAATCGACTTGAAATTCATCAGCATTCTCCAGCATTCTCCAGGCACCACTTTTAAGGAGGGTGCCGATGTATACCGGAAAGCTGGTTTTCTCACAGATGATGGACTTCCTGCCGTTGCCTGTTTTTCGAAGCTGCGTGGCCAAATATCGCGGCCACCACAAAGTCAGAAAATTCTCCTGCCTCGACCAATACTACTGCATGGCTTTTGCCCAAATCACCTACAGGGAGAGCCTGCGGGATATCGAGGTTTGCCTGCGCTCCCAGAGCAACAAGCTTTACCACATGGGCATCCGTGGCAGGGTAAGCCGGTCAACCATGGCCGATGCCAACGAGCAGCGGGATTGGCGCATTTATGCCGAACTGGCCCATTCTTTGATTGCCACAGCCCGCAAGCTGTATCTGGCCGAGACTTTCCTGGCCGACTTGGACGAAACCGCCTATGCCCTCGATTCGTCGACCATCGACCTCTGCTTGTCCATGTTCCCCTGGGCATCTTTTCGCAAAACCAAAGCCGCCGTCAAGCTGCATACTCTACTCGATCTGCGGGGCAACCTGCCCGCCTTTATCCACATTTCCGACGGCAAGCTGCACGATGTCAATGTCTTCGACATTCTCCCGCTGGAACCCGGCGCATTTTATGTCATGGACCGGGCCTACCTGGACTTTACCAGGCTCTATCATATGACCAGAGTCGGGTCTTTCTTCGTAACCCGAAGCAAATCGAATACCAAGTTCGATCGCCGCTATTCCCACCCGGTGGACTCCGCAACCGGTGTGATCTGCGACCAAACCATCGTCTTAACGGGGGTCAGGTCGCGTCACGATTACCCCGAAAAGTTACGGCGAATCAAGTTCCACGATACCGACACCGGCAACACCCTGAATTTTTTGACCAACAATTTTGTCTTGCCGGCGCCGACCATTGCCGACCTGTACCGCTGTCGCTGGCAAGTGGAGTTGTTTTTCAAATGGATCAAGCAAAATCTCAGAATAAAGCGTTTTTACGGGACATCCGAGAACGCGGTCAAATCCCAAATCTGGATCGCGACTTCGATTTATCTCATTGCGGCCATCATGAAAAAACAGCTCCATCTTCAGGACAGTCTCTACACTTTGCTCCAAGTTTTGAGCGTCAACGTTTTCGAGCGAACACCGATATATCAACTACTTACCGAAAGGGATTACAAAGCCACGCAGGACCCTTCTTGTAAACAGTTGAATTTATTCAATTAACAACCGGACACTAGTG
>NZ_JBIPKH010000063.1:0-1363 GCF_044068625.1 Desulfurivibrio modestus | reverse complement strand
TGTATATGACTGCGCTAAAGGATGTCAGTAATGTCATCGTAGGGGTAAGTGCCATACTAACCGCTCTATCGATTTATTGGGATACTGGTTCTTTGTGGAAAGGGCTGGGTGCGGGAATGATAGACCTTGCGCTAGCTGCTCTTGCTACAGCGGCGGCTACAGCTGTGTTCAGCTTACTTATAGGATATGCTTCTCCAGTCTTGGTTTCAGTTTTTGTCGTGCTCAGTGTCGCCTATATAACCTCTTGGATTAAGGCGACTATAATTGACATTCTTATTCTGGCTGGCGGTATAACCAATATTAGGTTTGCAAAATGTACAACCCGTGAGCTTTTGGTGAATTATGGCAAAATTTAGTCTTGGAGTAACAGCCAAAAAACTGACCCAATGCCGTTGGTGTCTCCCGGGATATATCCTTTTTGTTATCTGGTTTTTTCACTGGGTTGGATTCATGGGAGTTTCTGTCGTTTCCATAGTGATGATTATACAAATATTTTTTTCTGACCACCCGTCTATGCCCCCTCCTATTCCTACGCATGAGGCTGTTGTTGTAATATTTTTTTATGTTTTTATTTTACTATTATGGCGGTTAAGCCTTTGCGTTAAGTCAGACATACGTCAGGCGGTTACTGATATGGGTGGAAGCTTCTTTGCTGAGAAGCGGCTTGTCAAGGGACGCGTTGGTACGGTTGCCTATGAGATTCAAATTGAAAAACCATTTTTTAATATTCATGTCTACCCGGAAGGGTTTAGTAAAAGAATGGTATGCGGAAATGAAGTTAGAATGTTACAGGTTGGTGGATATTTCCCACCCAAATACATGCGGAGGCTGTCCGAGATCAGATTGCGGATCGACCTCGAAAAGCCCCTATCCCGTCGAGTGCGACTCTGCCCGGGGAATTCCGAAAACGAGATTATCGATGATAACCTTGCGATAACCAGTCAATGGCGGCGTGCTTTTGAGGAATCTTTTGGCACTGAGACGGGCGACTGGGAGATAGAACTGGAGCAAAACCGCCTTTCGGTCCTGATCAGAAGTGGCACCTGGGAGGGGACCACCTTCGCGGGCAAGGTACGCAAGGGAATTGAGTTAATGCACCAGATGGCTGACGATTTGGCTTCCATAGGACACCTGGAGACCAATTAGCAAGGTCCACCCATGTGCGAATGAAGCAGAGCTGGGCACCGGAACCATCCCTTGGGCCCAGCTCAACAACCGCAAGGTGACGCTTTCCTTCCGGCCGGCCACCGAGGCGGATGAGGAGGCGCTGCTGGCGCTGCTGCCCGAGGGCGAGGTCACCGATATCAGCCAGTTGCCCACCAGCATTCCGGCCTACCTGATCCGGGTCACCCCGGAGCTGACG
>NZ_JBIPKH010000062.1:0-1485 GCF_044068625.1 Desulfurivibrio modestus | reverse complement strand
ATTACATCCATCACGCCGATTACCTTGTGGAACAACCAGGTACGGCTGTCGCCATTCAGATCCGGAATGATCAAATATTCCTCCAGTGGATTACCCAAGGCCTCGAATTTGCCAGCCAGAAAAAAAAGACCAACCGTAGCTGATGTGATGGCATCCAGCTCGTCGTGGCTGGTACCGGTGGCTGAAAAATCGCCACGAATACCGAATTCTCTTAAACCCATCACCAAGTAATCCAATCCGGCCTGTTTGCGGGGAATCATCATAATATCCTGCGCCGCTCCAGGATAGCTTTCGATCACGGGAATACCTTTTTGGCGCAATTTTTCCGCCAAGACCATGCCACGACGAGTCAGTTTCTGCATGGACGGAATCAGGCAAGGATAGACGTTGATCCCTCTTCTTTTCAATACTCGCTCACAATGACGCATGATGCCATATTCACGAAAAGGGTCTTCGTCATAAAATGATGTTCGCCCTTCCGGTATGCTCAGAGGTGAATCAATCGAAACCAATGTCGCGGCGCATTCTTCAGCTAGTTTTATGATTTCGTCATCGGTCAGCAGGCTACGGGTAGTGGCATTATTCCCCTGAAGCACGCAACAGCCGCTTTTTCTGGTTTCTGACGACACAAGATCAACACCAAGAATCGTGGCATCGTGCAGGTCTAAGATGTTGTTAAGGTCTTCAAAATGACACAGCGGCCGGTTTGGTTGTGAAAAATCAGGAAGATTAATGACAGGCTGGGCGTTGGTTTTGCTGTTCCCTTTCCACTTAACTTTACTGCGTAATGATGAAAATTTCACCGTAGGGGCTATTTCTTGGGGGATTGCCTCTATCTCTACCCTTTTCTTTACGCAATAATCAAATATCAGCTTCATCCCCTCTACGTCTTCGTGATTGTAAGTGATAAGTTTTTTCAGAGCCTTTTTGTCACCACGGCGATATTTATGCCAAAGAATAGGGGCGGCTTCCCCGAGCATGCTTTCAACATTTTTGTTTCGCTTGTAACCGATCTGTTTTTCTATGACTTTCTGCCCACCGGTTAAACCAACCCGTTTCGCCATATATCTGAGATCTACATGGATCGGGGGAGTAGGCATGTCGGGCCAGAATTTGCTTATAAATTTAAGGTCGAACATTTTACCATTAAATGTGACAATAGCTTTTGCCTGGGTGATAGCTGCGCGAAATTCAGTGTCATCTTGCCCGGTTATAAAAACATGATATGACTTGCCAACCGACCAGCCGATAATGGTTATGATGTCATAATATATGCTGAGTCCAGTGGTCTCAATATCAAGAAACATGGTTTCATCGGGAAAAGTGAGTGGGATACGGTAATACAGATGCGGCGGCAGGCGATCGGCAAAAAAGTCCATATCATCAAGTTGGTATGCCCGCAGAGAGTCGTCTAATAGCGTAGTAGTCGTTTCATTACCGAACAATGGTAATTGCAACTGCCTATTGTTGGATAAGTGCTTTTCC
>NZ_JBIPKH010000061.1:0-1537 GCF_044068625.1 Desulfurivibrio modestus | reverse complement strand
CTCAACTTTCTGACTTGAATTAAATTTCTGCTATTCCGTGCTTATTATTATGCGACCTGCAAATTGTTTCCATAATCTCCGCCATTGCACCCATCATGGCATCAATCATTTTGGTGATGACATCTTCGGCCAATTCTCCTGTGGACCGGATTTTATCAATCACCAGGGTCATCAGGCGTTGCATTGCCTCCAGCAGGTTCAGGTCCCGCACCTCCTCGCAGCAGGCATGAAAAAGACTGCCGGCGGTCCGCTGGTCGGAGTGCAGTCGCTGCCGGAAGGAGAGGAACATATAACGGATCATCACTACGGTCACATGGCCGACCAGCCCGTCATAATCTCTCAGCTGCGCTTCCTTTTCCAGCCGCAGGTGCTGCTTGAGCATCTTGAAGCAAACCTCGATATCCCAGCGCTTGCCGTAGATCCGAATAATCTCTTCGTCAGCCAGATCCACTTTGGTGGACAGGACGGCCAGCCAATCCCGTTTATGACGATGGCGCACAAATACGATCCTGACCTGCTGCCCCTGCTTGGTCTCCACGTTGACGGCGGCCAAAATCTTTGCCCGCCCGGGACGTTTTTTCAGCAGTGCATACAGCCCACCCAAGGTATACCAGCGCCCCTCATATTTGTAGAAGACCCGGGGCATGTTTTTCAGCATGCAGATCACCGGACAATGGTGGGACAGTGTAGCAATGACCGCCGGGAAGGAGAACCAACTGTCCATCAGGATATAGTCGGCCCCGATACCGGCCGCCAATACCCGTTTAACCATGGTTTCCAGCAAATCGGTCGACTTGCTAACCGCCTCCAGACGTCGCCGGTGGCCGCAGGTCCGCTTGTCGATCGGCTTCTCCGCCTCCTTGATCCTCGATTTCTTGTTAGCCGAGGAGCCCAAGACGAAGTCCAGGGGGATAAAGCTGAAGCCGTCCGACCAGCCCAGAGTGAGCAGGCTGAATCCCCGCAGGGATTTTCCCACCGTATGGTCGAAAATCCAAGCCAGCAGTTCAACTTTTTTCGACCGCGAGCGATCGTAGGTGCTGCTGTCAAAGATCAGAACCTTTTCCCGCTCCTCACCGGTGAGCAGGGAAAAAACGGTGGCGATTTTCACCGCCAGGCCCAGCATAAGCCGGCGCCAGTTGTGCTTGGGGTTGCGCAGCAAGGCATAGGCTGCGTCCTTGCCGAACCCCAAGTCATCTCGTTCCACAATGCCGCGGTAGAAATTCTTCCCCTCGAAGGGCAAGCGGAAAATTGCCGCAAAAACCTTCAGCGGCGAAGCCCCGCGCAGCTTGCGGATGCCGGCACCATTGAGCAGGCACCCTACCTGGAAATCGCTGAAAAACGAATCAATGGTATTCTCCAGGCGAATTGCCTCTTGCTCTTCAAAATGTTTCTCGCTATAGTTCATCAGCCCTTTCTCCTTGTTTTTATTATGTTTTTGGCAAACACAATATACCAGGGAGCAAAGGGCTTTTCCATTAAAAAGCGCGCTGTTTCAGCATATTAATGCATGATTTTTCGCAAGTCAGAAAGTTGAGTT
>NZ_JBIPKH010000060.1:0-1547 GCF_044068625.1 Desulfurivibrio modestus | reverse complement strand
ATGTCATAAAATCTGTCAATTCTAACAAACGAGGCAGGCAAATGACCAAAACACGCAAATTGACGATTGGGCAACGGCTGGGGGGCGGCTTCGGGGTCATCATTTTAGTCCTGATCCTGATCGGGATCAGCAATCACCTCTCGGTGCGGGAGATGATCGGCCAGAGCCGGGAGATAATCGGCGATATGGCCATGGACACCGAGCTGACCCAGCGGGAGGTGGACCACCTGGTCTGGGTTTCCCGGGTCCGTGACTTTCTCGCCGCCGAGGGGGCCGAACCCCTGGCGGTGGAGACCGATCACCGCCAGTGCGGTTTCGGGCGCTGGTACTACGGCGAGGGCCGGCGGCAACTGGAGCGGCTGGCCCCCAGCCTGACCCCTTTACTGGCCCGCATCGAACAGCCCCACCGCGACCTGCACGCCTCGGCGGTGACGCTCCGCGAAACCGGAACCCAGCAGCGGGCGGCCATCTACACAAGCCACACCGTGCCGGCTCTGGGGGAAACCCAACGGCTGCTGGGGGAGATCAGGACGGGCTTGCGGGAAGTGGTGGGTGAACGGCAGGAAGCGATGAACAGCGCCATCCATAACCGCTCCCTGAGCATCAACCTGGCGGTGATCCTGGCGGTGCTGGTGGCCGCCGCCATCGCCACCTTCTCCGCCCGGGGGATCATCAGAATGATCAAAGAAGTCTCCGGGCAGATGAACGGTTGCTCCAACCAGGTGGCCGCCGCCGCCGATCAGGTGGCCACCGGCGGCCAGGAGCTGGCCGAGGGGGCCTCCCAGCAGGCCGCTTCCCTGGAGGAGGTGTCCGCCTCCCTGGAGGAGATTTCCGCCTCCACCCGCCAGAATGCCGACAATGCCGGCCAGGCCGACAGCCTGATGCGGGAAGCGATGGAGGTGGTGAGCCGGGCCTCCCGCTCCATGGCCGAGTTGACCAAGGCGATGCAGACCATCACCAAGTCCAGCGAGGAGACCGGTAAGATTATCAAAACCATCGATGAAATCGCCTTTCAGACCAATCTCCTGGCCCTGAACGCGGCGGTGGAGGCGGCCCGGGCCGGTGAAGCCGGGGCCGGTTTCGCGGTGGTGGCCGACGAGGTCAGAAACCTGGCGATGCGGGCCGCCGAGGCCGCCCGGGACACCGCCGCCATGATCGATGAGACCGTGGGCAGCATCCGCCAGGGTTCACAACTGGTGGCGGCAACCGGAACAACTTTTGACGAGGTCAGCGCCAGTACCACCAAAGCCACCACCCTGATCGGCGAAATCGCCGCCGCCTCCGGCGAGCAGGCCAAGGGCGTTTCCCAGCTCAGCCAGGCCATGGGCGAAATGGACAGCGTGGTGCAGCGGACCGCCGCCAATGCTGAAGAGGCAGCGGCCTCGGGGGAGGAGCTTCATGCCATGGCCACCGAGATGCAGCAAGCGGTGGCCGATCTGCTGGCCATGGTGGACGGAGAGCAGTCCCAGCCAACAGCCGAAACCCCAAAGCACGCTTGGCAACAAAAGAGCATTGGCGCCATCGAGGCCCAGGAGGTATAATGTTTG
>NZ_JBIPKH010000006.1:0-145547 GCF_044068625.1 Desulfurivibrio modestus | reverse complement strand
TGGTCTGTCCCCCTTTTCCCTTTCCCTTCCCTCTTTTCCCTCCCCGCTAGTTTCCAAAAGCCGCTGCGCGGCCAAAATCACTGTCCCGCGCGAACCAACCGGACCCTGTAGC
This sequence comes from Desulfurivibrio modestus, assembly GCF_044068625.1. Taxonomy (NCBI): domain Bacteria; kingdom Pseudomonadati; phylum Thermodesulfobacteriota; class Desulfobulbia; order Desulfobulbales; family Desulfobulbaceae; genus Desulfurivibrio; species Desulfurivibrio modestus. The sequence continues at coordinate 145,435 of NZ_JBIPKH010000006.1, read as the reverse complement.
TGACGTTCTTGCCGTAGTTGCCAACACCGCCGCTGCCGAAGTTGACGCCCCACGCGTCGTTGGCACCGTAGGCGTAGGGCGAAGACGACCAAAACCAGGCCGATGGGGTGTTGGGGAAAATGGCGGCGTTGATGGTCGGCGACCAGCAGCGTCTCTCCACGATGGATTCCAGCTCGTTCTTGTTAGGCAGGCGCCAGTCATTATGTCCGGCATAGCCCGCCCCATCGTTCAGGGTCTGGGCCGCATCCAGGGCCTGCTGCCAAGTGTAGGTGGTGGCAGTGCCATTGCAAGTGCTGCCGTCCCAACTCTGCCCCAGGCTGCAACGCATCCAGATCAGGCCGGTGGGGGTATGGGTCACGGTGCCGTCGCCGTTGTCGCTGAAATCGGCGGTCGGGGTAGTGGCGGTTACCGCGCTATTCTGGTTGGCGCAGGTCACTTCCGCCCGGGCTGAATTCAACGGCAGCAGGAACCAAGCTACGGCCAGAAGCCCGATAAAGAAAGAGCCGGTTGCACGTTTCATACGATTTTCTCCTTAAGGTTGGGGGGAATCAAAGCAGAGAAGCCATCGGCCGCGCTCAGCCAGATCCGGCGCAGCACCCGTCTTTTCAGGCCACCCTGAAGGTGGCCTTCCTCGCTGCAAAACAGATAACTGCACCGGTAACGGCGCAAACGGGCCTGAAGACCCGCCAGGTTTCCAATCTCGACCCGCCAGGCCCTGAGCCGGGCAGGCCCGCAGTATGGCGTCAGCCCCGGCAGTTCGGCGTTGAGCAGTAACTGCCGACCGCATTGAACTACCAGCAGGCAAGCCGGAAATTCGCGCTCGAAATAGCGCCACTGGCTGGCCAGCGATGAGACCAGGGTCGGCTGCCAACGGGGCCGCAAATCCTGCGGATCACGAAAAAACAGGTGGAGCCAGGGAAAGTCCCGGAAAATGCCTTGCCGCAGCCGGTAACTGTCGGCATGGCGAAAATGGCCCCAGTAGCTGGCCAGCACCGCCCGCAACCGTTGCCGCCGCCCCTTGGGCAGGTCAATGCTGGTACCGGCACGGTTCCGCCGTACCAGTTCGCGCTCTAAAGCCAGCAGCCGCTCATGGAGATTGCCCACCACCCGGCGGCGGACCAGACGGTAGCCGGGGCGGACGATGTAGCCGAGGAAATCGGCGCCGTTGCCCAGCGGGGCCGGTTCAGTGCGCTCTTTCAGGCCCAAGTGCAATTCGGTGGCGAGAAAGGCGGAGAGTTCGTCCCGCCACTGTGCCAGTTGCTCACGCTCCTGGTGCAGCAAAACAAAATCATCTACGTAGCGCACGTAATGGCGGCACTGCAAGTGGTGTTTGACGAACTGATCCAGTTGATCGAGGTAAAGGTTGGCAAAAAACTGGCTGGTGAGATTGCCAATGGGTAAACCGGTCTCGGCCGGGGTATTCTCCAGCCGCTTGTGGGCCGGGACCGGGTTAAACTCAGTCCGGGCCGAACTGAGGCGGATGGCCTGCTCGGCGCAGGGCTGGCGGATGATCCGGGCGGCGATCCGGTAGCAGAGCCGGGCCTGTTCCAGAGGCATACCCCGGCGGCGCACCGCCTTTTGCAGCTTGGCGGCCAGAAGCTTGAGCAGGGTCGGGTGGTGGATGCTGTTGAAAAAATTGGCGATATCCAGTTGGAGAAACCAGCCTTGGCCCTGCTGGCGGCGCATGAAGGTCTGCAAGCGATTCACCGCGAAATGGGTGCCGCGCCCGACCCGGTTGGAGGCGGCATCGGGGATGAAATCGCGGTCGATGACCGCTTCGAGTTGGGGCACCAGCCAGTGGTGGACCACCCGATCCTCGAACTGGGCGGCATAGACCTCGCGGGCCTTGGGTTTCTCGACGGTAAAAACAACGGGTGGCGAAGGCTGCCAGGTTTGGGCTTGCAGGGCATCCCGAGTGGAAACCAGGTTATCCAGCAGACTTAACTCATACAGACAGGCTCGCACCGTAGCCCGCTTACGCCGCCGACAGGCCAGCCAGGCCCGCTCGACGTTGCGCAAACCAGTGTACGGCGCCGAATCACTTTCCCGCGCGAACCAACCGGACTCTGTTGTTGTTGTTCTTGTTGTTGTTGTTAACATTGCCGTTGTCGAAGTTGACGTTCCACGCGTTGTTGGCATTGTTGGCGTTGGGCGAAGACGACCAAAACCAGGCCATTGCCCGCTCACTTCCTCTCCCGGCCAGCATCCGGCAACGGTAGCCGGCCGGGTGTTGCATCCCCGCCCGGATCAGGCAGGGGGAGCGGGCGCACAGTGATGCATCGGGTCGCGCGGAGAGGCTTTAGACCGCCCCGCTACCGCCCGGGTCTGTTTGAGCCAGCCGCCGGCCTGCTTGCCCAGGCTGACAGTTAGCTCCGCCACCCGTTGAAACTGGGCGAAATTTTCGAATGCTTTCAGTTCACGAGCCAGTTGAATCTGCAACTTGAGGTCATCCACCTGTTCGGCGAGTTGCTGAACCAGATTAAGCTTCCCCTGCTTGCGGGATTGCGCCCGGTGAATGGTTTGGCAAATCCGCAGGGCGGTGGTTCGCAACTCACTGCCCACCGTATACTTGTGGTAGCGGGAAAAACCCCGCACCGCCTGTTCCAGTTCCAGCATCAGCCGATTGGCATCCCGCCAGATGGGGAGATGATGCAAGTGTCGCATGGCCGTCCCACCTCCTGTTGCTCTTCCCAAGCCGCTACGCGGCCAAATTCACTGTCCCGCGCGAACCAACCGGACTCCGTCGCCGCTGCTCCCGCGGTTGCCAACATAGCCGCCGTCGAAGTTGACGTACCACGCGTTGCCGGCACCGTAGGCGTAGGGCGAAGACGACCAAAACCAGGCCGATGGAGTGTTGGGAAAATAATCGGGATCAATGGCCGGACCGGTTCGGCCATTATGGACAATGCTCAGCAGTTCCTGGACCGTGGGCAGCCGCCAGTCCCCGGCCCCGCAAAGCCCGGCGGCATTGACCGCCTGAACAAAGGCCTGGGTGTCGCAATCGCTGCCGCTGCACGAACCGCCGTTCTGGGTGCCGGCACTGCCGCCATTGGTGGCAGCATCGGAATTGTACCAGGTGTAGCTGTTATCCTGGCTGCGCAGGCCGCTGGTGGCCTTAACCTCCCAGATCAGGCCGGTGTGGTTGTCGCGGACGCAACTCCACGCACTCGCCCCGGCGGCCAGGTCGTTGCCAGAGGCATCGAGCTTGGTGAAATCAAAACCGGCCGCCCCAGCGCCGACCTTGCTCAACTGCCCGTTCCGGGCGGCGGCATCCCGCCCATGATCGGCATCCTGGCCGGGGTACTGGGCCTGTGGGGTGGTCAGGTTATTCTGGCTGGCATCGGCCCACCAGTCGATCCCGGTGTCGTTGAGGGTACCGCTGCCCGACGGCGGCGGAGGTGGAAGATCATCCTCGTCAATCCACAAACTCCAATCAACCACCTTGTCCGTGGTGTTGGCGGTAATGGCACCATCATCGTAGCTGCCGTTGCCGTCATAATCATACTCAAGCTTAACCCCGTACAGGGTGCCGTTCCCTTTGAAAGCGATATTGATGGAGTCAACGCTCTGGTCGCCCACCCGGGAAATATCCATCAGCTCGCTGTAGCTACCGTCGGCATAGCGCTGCACTGAATAGCGCCCGTTGGCCAACTCGATGGCATAAACTTGAATCGGGGTGGTCGCCGGATTATCGGTCAAAACCATGCCGCTTTGAGTGGTGCGCTCGCTGCCGTCCAAAGGCGTGACCCGGATAAAGCCCGGCATGGCATAAGTATAATCGAGAATGGCTCCGGTCAGGGAGGCCTGGTCGGTGACAAAGATCAGATTACGGTCGTGAGCGACCAGTTCGGAGGGCGCCATCACCACGGTGAGGCGCAGTTTGCGATCCAGGGACAAAACCCCGGAGGGGACCGGCAATTGATAAGTGATGAAATAATTATCGCCGCCACCGGTCGGCTGCCATTGGGTGGTGTAGCTGGGCATGGTCACCCCGCCGACGGTGGCCGAGGCCACGGTGATGGGGATATCAAACTGCTGCTCGTTGGTATCGAGATCACTGGCCTGGGCCACCCAGGTGGTGGTGGTGGCAATGGTGGCCGTAACCTGGACCGTGAAGGATTCCACCCCTGAGCGGCCACCGTCATCGCTCACCTCCACCTGCACCTGATAGTTACCGGGGGCCTGATAGGTGTGGTTGACGCTGTAATTGCCCCAGCGGCTGGCCGTGCCGGGAGAACCGCCGTCTCCCCAGGTAACGGTGAAGTGATAGTAGGGGTTGCCGCTGGTAACTTCCGCCAGCAGACTGAGGGATTCACCGACAAGCAGAGTGGTCTTGTTGGGAACCAATCGGAACCAGAGTTCGGCCGGTTCTGGTTCTGGTTCTGGTTCGGGCTCGGGTTCGGGTTCTGGCGCAGGCTCGGGATCGGGCTCGGGATCGGGGGTCGCCTCCACCACCACCAGCACGGTGACACTGTCGGTGGCGGTGGCACCCCGATTGTCGGTAACCCGTAACGTAAAGGTATAAGTACCCACCGGCCGTGCCGCCAGGGTTGGAGAATCGCCACTGCCCAAAAGGGTACTACCCGCAAACCAGTCGTAGGCGGTTATGTTGCCATCGGGATCATAGCTGGCGCTTCCATTCAAGACGATCTGCTGGGCGGTGGTGAATTCCAGGTCCGCCCCGGCATCAGCCACCGGAGCCTGATTGACGGCCGGGGGCGGCTGCGGCTCCACGACCTCACCGCTCTGGCTCACCACGATGGCAGTGGCGGCGGGGTTGTAGAATGAGCCATCGGCAAGGCGCACCCGGACCTTGGGGATAAAAGTGCCAGCTGAGGTAAAGCTTTGGGGCATTTCATAAAGTGTGTAGCCCTGGCCACCAAAGTAACCGGTGGTGGTGGTGGTGCCGACCGGAGCCTTACTTCGCCAAGCCGCTCCGTCCAGGGCATAGGCGACCAGGCTGGCGCCATCCGGCACTCTGATGCCAAAAAGAACCGTACTGCCCACCGGGGCGGAAAGATCACCGCCGGAGAGAAGGCTGCCGCTGAACGGGGTCCCATTAACCTCGGCCAGATAAAGGGCGGGGCGGCTGTCTTCGACCATTTTCCGGATAGCGTCGTTGACGTTGACGATTCTGGTGGCCGCCTGCAAAACCCGACAGTCACCGGTCTGCTCTTCCGGGGTGATGGTGGCGGTCACCGCATCCAGGGCCGCCTCGCCGTAGCGCGAGAAGGGGATTGCCAAACCGGACATCCCACCCGACAATGGCAAAGATTGCTGGTCGGCGCCGCGGTAGGTTACGGTGTGGGCGGCCATGCCGCCAGACAGCGAAATTTCCGGCCACAGGATATAGGAATCCGATTGAATGGAACGTCCGTAAAGCGAGAAATCACCCACCGTGATCTGGTTGCTATTCTGCACGTTGACCCAGTAATCCAGATGGGAGCGGCCCGTGCCCTGAATTTCCACCCGGTACTTGCGCAGGCCGCTCTTGGCGTCCAGGGTAAAATCGTGGCTGTAAGTGCAACGCCACTGATTATTACCCAGTGGGGAACACTGACCGGCACCGATCGTCTGCAAAATCTGGTTGTTGTTGTCCGGATTCAAAACCCGGAGAACGGGTTTGTCGAGCTGGTAGCCGAACGGCTCCAAGGTGACGCTGACCTCGAAGCTGGCGCCGGGGCAGACTTTGTTATTGGACATCACGGCACTGAAATCCCCACTCATCTGGGTATAGGGGTTGGCGGCGGCCTCAATTTGGTTGTGCGCAAACTCGATGGCATCCAGCAGCCTGTCGGCAGCGTCATCGCTGTGGGCCTGGAAGCGGCTATAGAGATATTCAACCTTGCGCCAGAAATCGGCAGTGCTTTGTTTGGTGGGGTGATAACCAGTGATATGGAACCAGCCGTTGGCAACATACGCCTGGTCACTACCTGTAATCAGCACCACATCGGTGTTGCCGCGACTTCCTTCCAGGCCATAAATGAGGCTCTCCGCCGAATCGCCGGCGTTGCGCAGGGCAAAGTACCTGGCAATCTGGGCGTTAAGCTGGATGTCGTCGAATTGCTTAACTGCCTGGTCAGCACGCCCGATCAATTCACTCACATACCACTCCACCAGGCCAGCAGGATTGAGTTTGCCAAGCGCGATCGTTGAAACCGCATCCATAATTTTCTTTGAGTAGTGGTAGGCCTTGAAAGCTGCTTTGCTAAGAATTGCGTCATCAACCAAACCTTTGGCTTGCAGAGCCAAATCAACAAGTTTCAAAGAACTACCAATGCTGTTAACCCGGTATAGGGTTCTGTAGCCCTCCAGGTGGGGCAAGGAGCCGCCAGCGTTAAGGCGGTCATAAACATCTTTGTTAGCAGCCCATGCCAGATAGAGTTCAAAAATATTGGGCAAATCTTGAGACGGCACGTAATTCAGAATTTCTTCCCACTGCTTATCAGCGTAGCTCAACCCGCGACCGCTCGCCAGCTCCTTCAAAACAGGCAAATGATCTTTCGCATCATCCGTCTTTAAGCCCCAACTGATCAACTGAAAATTGGTGAAGTGATCGACGACGAAATAGACTCGTTGAGCTTCGGCATCGACATGGTCGGGAAAAATATAATCGATGGTACCAGCCGAATAGCGGGCAATAACAATATCGTCCGGGTCGGCGGTTTCGGGGTCGTAAGGCATACTGATCAATACCGGCTCGCTGAAACTCAACCCGGCCGGCGCCATGGAGAGCACCGGCCCCAAGGCATTGCCCTCGACACCGGGGATAAACGAAGAATCGATGGCGTTGGCGACAATATCCACCATCTCCCCGACCGCACCGGCCGGGATGGTGATGCTGGTGCCGGCCAGGGGGCGCCACTCGGAATCGACATCGGGGGCGAAGATGTCGATGATCACCGGCTCCTTCACGCCTGGACCAACGGTAGCCCGAGCCAACTCCACGGGATCGACGGCGCTGACCGTGGTTTGCACCTGTCCGATCAAGTGTAGGCCGGCGGATCGGATTTCGACACTAACCTGATGGTAACCCGTTTGCGCAATGGTCGTTTCGTTCCCATCGATGGCCTCGCCGTTGAGGAACCATTCCACCTCGCCGGGAATTGGCCGATCCAGGGCCAGCTCCATGGTAAACGGAACTTCCTGAAGAGAACCACCGACCACAACGATGACCGGATTCAGCAGCTCGACCAGCAGTTTGTCCACCCAACCGTTTACGCCTTCAGGTTGTTCCAGCACAGCGGCACGGATGGCATCCAGTTCTACCCCGACCAGGGGGGCGCCGCGATGGGCGGCCAGAAAGGGATCATCCTCCAGACCCAACCAGCCTTGGAGCTGCTGCCGGGCCTCAGCGTAGGACTGCTCCGTCAGGATGGCCAGTTTGGCGGCGGCGGTGGTAAGGGGGGTAACATCGCAGGCATCATCATCCGAGGCGCAATGACCGCTCAAGGCGCCGGGATAGGGCACCCCGTCCAGGGTGCCGTTGGTGGCCACCACCCGGTAGGGGCCGGGGGCGGACAGACCGGCAAGTTGATAGTAACCGGCGCCGTCGGTGAAGGTCTGGCCTAGCAGGGCGCCATCGGGGCCATAGATTTCCACTGTGGCCCCGGCCAGCGGGCCGTTGACCACGTGACCATCCAGAGTGAAGGACTGACCGCCGCTGCCGCCAGAGCCGCCGGAGCCGCAACCCGCCGGGAGCAGACCGGCCAGCAGGGCCACCAGGGCCAGGCAGGTGAAACGGATTAACCGATTAAATTGGTTGGTTGGTTGTAAACTCTGCGCCATGAGCCCTTGCCCTCCTCCGGCCTGTTATTAATTATTTCCGGTGAAAATCGCTAATCTTCCCAGCCTTATGGTTCCCAGGCCCTGCCAGCTCCCCCCTGACCCTCGACCGAGGCTAATCAACTAACATATGGCTTGTATCAAACGCGCCGGCTTTCGTCAAACAAATTATATCAACAAATGGGAGCATTGCTCCTGACTTCACATCGGGTCGGTCCGGGATTCAACGGGATGGCAAGTCCCCCATGGTAACGGTGCTCCGTTTCTGGTATAAGGTGATCTTCTACCAACCTTAACCAACCATCCCGGAACCCTGTCCCATAATGCCTGAATCCGTTTCCTCCTCAACCCGCCCGGCAACACAAGCGAAAACGCCACCCGGGCTTGGACTCTCCCGGCCGAAACTGCCCGAACTGCTGGCTCCGGCCGGCGACCGGTATAAGCTGGCCCAGGCCATCCATTACGGGGCCGATGCCGTTTATCTCGGGGGCAGCAGCTACAGCCTGCGGGCCAATGCCGGCAACTTCAGCGACCAGGAGCTGCGGGAGGCGGTACTGCTGGCCCATGGGGCCGGGGTTCGGGTTTACGTGGCGCTCAACATCTTCGCCCATCAGCGCGATTTTGCCGACCTTGAGGACTACCTGCTTTTCCTGGGGGAGCTGGCGGTGGATGGGCTGATCATCGCCGACCCGGGGGTGCTGGCCGTGGTCCGGCGGGTGGTGCCGCAGCTGCCCATCCACCTGAGCACCCAGGCTAATGTCACCAACCCGGAAAGCGCCGCCTTCTGGCAGGCCTGCGGGGTCAGCCGGATCAATCCGGCCCGGGAGCTTTCCCTGGCCGAACTTATCGAGATGCGCAAGCGGGTGACCGCCGAGCTGGAGATCTTCGTCCACGGGGCGGTCTGCATCTCCTATTCCGGACGCTGTTTTTTGAGCCTCCATCTCACCGGCCGGGACGCCAACCGGGGTGACTGCGCCCACCCCTGCCGCTACCGCTACCGCCTGGAGGAGGAGAGACGCCCCGGCCAGTTCTTCCCCATCGAGGAGGATGACCGGGGCAGCTATATCTTCAATGCCAAGGATCTTTGCCTGCTCAACCGGCTGCCCCAACTGATCCGGGCCGGCGCCGACGCCTTTAAAATTGAGGGGCGGATGAAAAGTCTCTTCTATGTGGGCACGGTGGTCCGCCTCTACCGGGCGGCTCTGGATTTCTGGGGGGAGCAGGGCCTGGACACCCCCCTGCCCCCGGAGTTTGCCGAGGAGCTGAGCAAGATCGGCGGCCGGGGCCAGAGCGAAAATTTCTTCAGCGGCCCGCCGGGCCCGGAAGATATGCAGCCGGGGGGGGCCACCGGCAACCCCGACTGGGCTCCCGCCGCCATTGTCCGGGAGGGGGGCGCCTCCCCGCTGGTGGAAGCCCGCAACCCCTTCCAAAGGGGCGAAACCATTGAATATCTGGGGCAGGGCCTTAAAAACCACCCCTGCCGGATCATCGCCATCCACGACCAAAACGGTGGGGAACTGGAACGGGCCAACCCCAACAGCCTGTTGCGCCTCACCCTCACCGCCGCCGGCCACGAGACCCTCAACTGCCGGCCCCCCGGCCTGTTTCGCCGCCAGATCACCCCGGCACCAGCCACCGGTCCCAACTGACCCAATTACAACCAGGGGATGAGAAGATGCCCAACCTTAAACCGCCACCAACCGCCCGGAAATTCTGGTCCCTCCTCTTTTTCCTCCTGCTCGCCACCGGCCTGTGGCCACCCGGCCCCCTGATCGCCGGGGCCTCCGGGGCCGCCGAGTACGAACTGCTGCACTACGAGATTGTGGTCAGCCTGGACCCGGAGAGCCACCGCCTGGAGGCCCGGGCGGCCATCACCGTTCCCCCCGGTTATCCCCGCCGCTTTACCATGGCCCTCCACGGCGGCCTGAATCCCCGCTCCGGCGGCGCGGAGGTCGAGATTGTCCCCACCGCCGCCGGTGGCCATCCCGGCCCCCGGGAGGTGGAAAGATTCACCGTCACCCTGCCGCCGGAGGTTGACACCTTCGTGGTGGTTTATGGCGGCAAGATCCATCATCCCCTGGATTTCGCCGGCCAGGACTACGCCCGGGGGGTGCGCTACACCCCGGGGCGGATCGATCCCGAGGGGATCTACCTGGGCCCCGGCGCCTTCTGGTATCCCCGGCCCCTGCAGCGCGACCACTTCAACAGTTTCCGGCTGCGGGTCCAACTCCCCCCGGGCTGGACAGCGGTCAGCCAGGGGGGGCGCCAATCTCCCCGCCCGGAGGTGGTGGGTAATGAAACGGTCTGGGAGGAACTCAACCCCCAGGAGGGGATCTTCCTGGTGGCTGACCGCTATACGGTTTATGAAGGGGAGGCCGACGGAATCGCCACCATGGCCTTTCTCCGACGGCCCGATCCGGAGCTGGCCCGCCGCTATCTGGAGGCCACCGCCCGCTACCTGCGGCTCTACAGGGAAATGCTGGGTCCCTACCCCTACGCCAAATTCGCCCTGGTGGAAAACACCTGGGAATCGGGCTTCGGGATGCCCTCCTTCACCCTGCTGGGCTCCCGGGTGATCCGGCTGCCCTTTATCCTCAACTCATCCTACCCCCACGAAATCCTCCACAACTGGTGGGGCAACGGCGTTTTCACCGACTACGCCAGCGGCAACTGGAATGAGGGTTTGACCGCCTATCTGGCCGACCACCTGCTGATGGTCGAGCAGGGCCGGGGGAGTGAATATCGCCGGGGGGTGCTCCAGAAGTATGCCGACTACGCCGCCGGCGGTCGCGATTTCCCCCTGCGGGCCTTCAGCGCCCGCCACAGCCCGGCCGGGGAAGCGGTGGGCTACGGCAAGGGGCTCTTCTTTTTCCATATGTTGCGCCGGGAAGTGGGCGAGGATGTTTTTTGGACGGGCTTGCGCCATTTCTACCAGACCAATCTTTTCCGGATCGCCTCTTTCGATCATCTGCAAAAGAGCTTTGAGACCGTGGCCCAGCGGCGGCTGGACGACTTTTTCGCCCAATGGCTGGAGCGGGACGGCGCCCCGGAGCTGGCCATGACCAGGGTCACCCTGGAGCCGGAGGAGGAGCAGGGCTGGCGGCTCAAGGCCCTCTTCTCCCAGCACGGCTCCGCTCCCCCCTACCGCCTGCGGCTGCCGGTGACGGTGACCCTGGCCGGGGAGGCCAAACCCCGCCGGTTCCAGGTTCCCCTCAGCGGACCGGAGGTAAGCTGGCAGGCCAGCTTCCAGCAGCGGCCGCTCCGCCTGGAACTGGACCCGGACTTCGAGCTCTTTCGGCGGCTGGACCGCCGGGAGATCCCCCCCGCCTTTTCCCGGCTCTACGGCAGCGAAAACACCCTGCTGGCAATCCTGCCCAGCGCGGAGGGTGATCTGTTGCCGGCCTACCGGGAGCTGGCCACGGCCCTGGGCCGTTTCGGCTCCGCCCGGGTGGAGATCGTGCTGGACCGGGAGCTGGCGGAGCTGCCGGAGGCCCGGGATCTGATTCTGTTGGGCTGGCAAAACCGGTTCCAACCCCGGGTGGCCCAAGAGCTGCCGCCCCTGGCCGCGGCCATGCCGGCGGATGGAAGCCTGCGGATCGGGGAGGCTGTTTTCACCAAAGTCGGCCACGCCTTTGCCCTGGCCCTGCCCCATCCAAGTAACCCGGCCGCCACCATGGGTTGGATCGCCCTGGATCAACCCGCCATGCTGGCCGGCCTGATCCGCCGCCTGCCCCACTACCACCGCGACGGCGCCCTGGTTTTCGCCGGCGATGAGGCCAGCAATATCTTCCGCCACCAGTGGCCGGCCCCCGGTTCGCCGCTCGTCGTCAACTTTCCCGGGGTCGTCCACCAAGGACAGGAGGAGGCAAGCCCCCTGCCCCGTTAGCGCCGGAACGGCTTGTTAAGCGGCAATTTTGATGGCCTCGCAAAAACCCGCTAAACGCGTTGGTCGGCCATGCGAAAACAACAAGTTGCGAGGCGTGCCCCGTCGTCGTCGCGGCTTTTTGCGACGTCGACAATTTTGGCGGGGGGCTTGAGCAACAGGGCCAGAAGGGCGGCAAAAACACAGGCGCCGCCGGCGATGGCGAAGGAGGTCTGCCAGGTGGAGATATCGCCGCCCACCGCCATGTCCCGGAAATAGCCGGCGATCTGGGGCCCCAGCATCCCGGCCACTCCGTAGGAGAGAAAAACCCAGCCGTAGTTCTGCCCCAGATTGCCGGGGCCGAAATAGTCGGCGGTGGCGGCGGGGAAGAGGGCGAAGTTGCCGCCGAAATTGAAACCGATGACGGCGGCGGCGATGATCAGACTACTGGTGGCGGAGCCCAGTTCAAAGAAGGCGAAGAGAATAAAGGCCTGGAAGCTGCACATCATAAACAGCGACCATTTCCGGCCCAGGCGATCGGAGATCCCCCCCCAGGCAATCCGGCCCAGGCCGTTGAAAATGGCGTACCAGGCCATGGCGGTACCCGCCGCCATGGCCGCTTCCGCCGGCCCCGGCACCGCCTGGGCCGCCTGCAGGGCGTCAATCCCGAACAGGCTGATACTGTAGATCACCATCAGCCCGGCCAGGGCGGTGCTGCAGAACATCAGCCAGAGCAGGTAGAACTGGGGGGTGCGCAACATCTCCCGGCTGCCGAACTCCCGCCCCGAGACCCCCGGGTCAGCCGGGAGATGTTGCGCCAGGGCGGGATCCCAGCCCTCCGGCCGGTAGCCCGGCGGCGGGTTGAGCATCACCAGGCTGCCCAGCCCCACAAAGAACAGAAAGGCCACTCCGTAAAGCAAAAAGACACTCTGCACCCCGGGCAGACCGAAGAGGCTGGTGGTGTACAAAAGCCCGCCAAACCAACTGCCGGCCAGTTTGACCCAGAGGGTGGCGCCAAAGCCGAAACCGGCCACGGCCAGGCCGGCAACCAGGCCCTTCTTGTCGGGGAACCACTTCACCCCCACCGCGATGGGGACCACATAGGCCAAACCGATCCCCGCCCCTCCCACCAGTCCGATCCCCACCAGCTGCCCCCAGAAGCTGCCGCCCAGCAAGCCCCCCAGGATATAGCCGCAGCCCAGCACCACCCCCCCGAGGGCCACCACCGGCCGGGGCCCGAACCTCACCTGCAGGCGACCGGCAAAGACCATCACCACCGCGAACACCGCCAAACCGGCGGAAAAGATCCAGGCGGCCTGGCGGGCGGAAAAACCGTACTCGCCGCCGGCGGCCACCGGTTGGGTCAGGGCGCCGGTGAAGGCGCTCCAGGCGTAGATGGTGCCCAGGCAGAACTGAATGACCATGGCGCCGGCCACCACCAGCCAGCGCCGCTTGCCCAAACTCATATATGCCGCTAAACCGGACATGACCTCTCCCTGCGCTATGGTTGCACAACGCCCTGATGGTATCATCTTCCGTCGGCGACCACCAAGCGGAACTTGGTCCCGCCCAGCTTTTCCTTGCCATCAGGCCCCGCTATCCGCTAACCTCGGAATATTGAACCATCCCCTGCCGTTGCGTGGCAACCAGCTGAAAAGGAGGAGCAAATGACGACCATCACCCTGCAGGGCACTCCCATTCACACCATTGGCGAGTTGCCGGAACCCGGCGCGCCCGCCCCCGATTTCCTGCTCACCAAAACCGACCTCAGCGACGTCACCCTCCTGGATTATCGGGGCAAACGGGTGATCCTCAATATCTTTCCCAGCATCGACACCGGAGTCTGCGCCACCAGTGTCCGCCGCTTCAACAGCGAGATCGACCGCCTGGAAAACGCGGTCTGCCTCTGCGCCTCCCTGGATCTGCCCTTTGCCCATGCCCGTTTCTGCGGGGCCGAGGGACTGGAGAAGGTGATTCCGGTCTCGGAACTGCGCAACCGGGAGTTTGGCGACCGCTACGGGGTCCGGATCATCGACGGCCCCTTGGCGGGCCTGCTGGCCCGGGCCGTGGTGGTGATCGATGAAAAGGGGCTGGTGATTTATCGACAACAGGTGCCGGAGATCAAGGAGGAGCCGGATTACGAGGCGGCCCTGCGGATACTGCGGCCCGGCGCCTGATCACGACAACCTGGAAGCTTCCCCGGCCGCCGGGCCGCCGGACAAAAAAAATCCCGCCCCCACGCCGGGCGGGACGGGATTTGGTGGATGGGTCCGGGCTGTAACTACAGCCGACCGGCCGAGCTTATCAACCCCCGGCCGGCTTGGCCATACCCAGGCCGGTACCGCCCGCCGGCCCCATGATATAGGGGCGGGCGACCTTAACCCGGACCTTGTCGGCAATCTCCAGGGTAACCACCGAGTCGGTCAGGCCGGTGATGGTGCCCTGGAGGCCACCACTGCTGACCACCTCGTCGCCGATCTTCAGGGCGGCCAGAAACTGCTGGTGCTCCTTGGCCTTCTTCTGCTGGGGACGGATCAACAGAAAGTAAAAGATCACGAAGATCAGAATCAGGGGAATAAAGGCGCCAAAACCGCCTCCGGCCGGAGCCGCTTCCGCGGCGTGAGCGATACTAACCATGTCAACCTCCAGTTGTTGGGTAATTATTGTCGTTTACTGATTGCCAGTCTCGTTTTCCGCCTGCCGCCCGATAAAATCCCGGTAAAACTCGAGGAAGTTGTCCTCCTCGATGGCCCGCCGCATCCTGGCCATCAGGGCCGTGTAGTAGTGCAGATTGTGCACGGTCATCAGATGGGAGGAGAGCAGTTCCCGGGCCACATACAGGTGCCGCAGATAGGCCCGGCTGTAATGGCGACAGGTGTAGCAGTCGCAGGACTCATCCGCCGGCCGGGGATCATCCCGGTAGCGAGCGTTTTTTATAACAAGCCGGCCGGTGGAAGTAAAGAGCATTCCGTTGCGGGCGTTGCGGGTGGGCATCACGCAGTCGAACATATCGATCCCCCGATAAACCGCTTCCACCAGGTTGCGGGGGGTGCCCACCCCCATCAGGTAGCGGGCGTGATCGGCCGGCATCGCCCCGGCGGTCTCTTCGCAGATCTGGTACATCAGCTCCTCCGGCTCCCCCACGCTCAACCCCCCGATGGCATAACCGTCGAAACCGATCGCCACCATCTCCGCCAGCGAGCGCAGGCGCAGGTCGGGGTACATACCGCCCTGAATGATGCCGAAGAGCAACTGGCCGCTATCCCCCTGGGCCGCCCGGCAGCGGGCCGCCCACCGGCCGGTGAGGGCGGTGGCTTCCTCCGCCTGTTGCCGCTGGGCGGGATAGGGGATGCAGGTGTCCAGGCACATCATGATATCGCTGCCCAGGGCCTCCTGGACCGCCACCGCCGACTCCGGACTGAGAAAGAGCTCGGAGCCGTCCAGGTGGGATTTGAAGGCGGCCCCCTCCTCGCTGATCCTGGCCAGCTGCTGCAGGGAAAAGATCTGAAAACCACCGCTGTCGGTGAGGATCGGCCCCGACCAGTTCATGAACCGGTGGAGCCCGCCCAGTTTTTTGATCAACTCATGCCCGGGCCGCAGGTAAAGATGGTAGGTGTTGCCCAGGATAATCTGGGCCCCCAGCTCCCGCAGGTTCTCCGGAGTCACCCCCTTGACCGTGGCCTGGGTGCCCACCGGCATGAAAACCGGGGTCTGCACCACCCCATGCAGGGTTTGCAGCTCGCCGCGCCGGGCGGCGCACTGGGAGGAGGTGGCCAGCAGCTTGAACGGGGAAGGGGAATCAGGCATCGAGGAAGGTGGTATCCCGGTTGAGCAGGCGGCACCCGGCTTCGGTGACCACCGCCATGTTTTCCAGCCGGACCCCGCCCCAGCCCGGCAGATAGACCCCGGGCTCGACGGTCAGCACCATGCCGGGCCGCAGCAGCTTGCCATTGCGATAACTCAGCGAGGGACCTTCGTGGACATTGAGCCCCACCCCATGGCCCAGGCTGTGGCCGAAATGATCGCCATGCCCGGCCTCTTCGATCACCCGCCGGGCCACCTGATCGACATGGCGACCGGCCACCCCGGGGCGCAGGGCCTGCAGCCCGGCCAGCTGGGCCTGGCGAACCAGACGGATCATCGCCAGGGTCTGGCCGTCGGGCTGGCCCAGGACCACGGTCCGGGTCATATCCGAGCAATACCCCCCGACCTTCAGTCCCATATCGATGATGATCGGCTCGCCTGGGGCCAGCAACCGCTCGGTGGGGACCGCATGCGGCATGGCCCCGTTGGGGCCGGCGGCGACGATGGTGGGGAAACTGGGGCCCTCGGCCCCGCGCCGCCGCATGGTCTCCTCGATCAGGGCGGCCACCTCCCTTTCGCTGAGCCCCGGCCGCAGTTGCCCGTAGACCTCGGCAAAGACCTGCTCGTTGAGCCGCACCGCCTGTTCGATCAGGGCCAGCTCGGCGGCGCTTTTGATCTGGCGCAACTCCTCCACCAAACCGGTCAGCGGCACCAGCTCGATCCCCTTTTCCGTGGCCAGCCGGGCAAGACCGACAAAAACTGAATGGAGCAGGTAATCGCTTTCAAAGGCCAGGCGCTCGAGGGCCAGAGAGTTGAACAGGCGGCGCAGCAGGGGAAAGAGGCCCCGGGGATAGACCCGAATCTCGAAACCCGCCGCCTCCTGCTCGGCCTGGAGCCGATAACGGCCATCGGTGAGGAGGAAAGAGGGGCCGGCGGCGGTAACCAGCAGCACCCCGGCCGATTCGCTGATCCCGTGGTCGGCGGCGGTAAAACCGCTAAGGTAACGGCGATTCTCCGGCTGGCTGACCAGCAGGGCATCCAACCCCCGCCGCTTCAGCCGCCGACGGAGCTTATCGAGCATCAGAGACATCGGCCGGCGCCTTCAGTGGAGAAAGTGGACAAAAACCTTCACCCCGTAGCGGAACAGTCTGGCATGCAGCTGCTGCAGCGCCCGGGTGGGATCGGCCTGGCCGAAATTGACCTGGAAACGGAAGGGTTTGTCCAAAGACTGAAGATATTCAAACCGGGGATGGCCGTGGCGGATCTCGCTGCCCTCGGCATACCACTGGCGAAACCGTTTCTCCACCTCTGGCAGATCATCCGGCTTGGCCTCTTCCACATCCAACAGAATTTCCGCTTCCATTTTAGCCTCCTCTTATGAACCCGCGTTGAAGATGGCGGCCAGGTGCTGCTTGTGCTGCTCCACGGCCCGGCCATATTGCAAATTCAACTCATCCTGGATCCGCTGCCACTCCTCCTGAAACTTGGGGTGCTGCTCGGGGCTCAGTTTCATGGCCACCCCGGTCTGACGGGCCAGATTTCCCTCCATGGCCGCCAACTGCTGGGCAAACTGCTCTCCAAGCTGCTGGCGCAACTGGCGACAATGGGCCAGATACTGCTCCAGGATCTTTTTCAGGTCACCCAGCAGCCGCAACAGCTCACCGCCGCCCTGTTCACCGGCCAGCTCCAGCAGTCCGGCCATGGCCTTCTCCGCCGGCGCCAGCTGCTCCTCCTCCCGGGGCAGGAAGATGTTGCGCAAAAGGGTCCCGGCCATACCCTGGCGCAGGGCCATTTGCCGCTGGGGGGGCGCGGCGGCCAACTCGGCGTTGAGGCTGGCGACCTCGCTCCGCAGGCAGGCGGCGGCCAGCCGCATCCCCTCCCGGCGATCCTCCTCGCCCAGATCCACCTGACCGCCACCGGCCGCGTCCATGGCAGCCAGCCGCTCCATCACCTTCTCCATGGTACTCTTGATCTCATCACTCATTGGGATCCCCCTTCATTGCGACAATCAAATTCATCAATATACCCGGCCCGGCTCCCCCGCCAAAGGGGAAAGAGGGGGTCAACGGGGAAAAGCGGCGGGAATGCCCCCATCCACCGGCAGGGTGGCGCCGGTGGTGGGAGTGAGACCGGCGGCAAAGAAGACCACCGCGTTACCGACTTGCTCGGCGCTCACCGCCACCTTGAGCAGGTTGCGGTTCCGATAGTATTCGCGCAGGCCGGCGGGATCGAGGTTGCGGGCCCGCATCCGGTCGGGACCCACCACCTCCCAGAGACCGGAGCTGACCCCGTCGGCATCGAACACCCCATCGGCATTGATCATATTGACCCCCACCCCCAGTTCCGCCAGCTCCAGGGCAGCTATCTTGCCCAGCTGGTGGGCCGCGGCCTTGGAAGCGCTGTAGGCCCCAAAAGCCGCCCCGGGATCAAAGACGTTTTTCGAACTGTTGATGATCACCTGGCCGCCGCAGGCCTGGCGGCGGAAAAGGGGAATCGCCCCCTTGATTACCGTGAATACCCCCTGGCAGTTGACCGCCATCACCCGGGCGAAATCGGCCCCGGTTAGCTCCTCCAGCCTGGCGACATGGGCGATCCCGGCATTGGGCACCAGGATATCCAGGCCCCCGGCGGCCTGCACCACCTGGGCCAGCCCCGCCCGCACCGACTCCTCGGCGGTGACATCCATCACCACCGTGCCCAGCATCCCTCCCCCGAAGCGGCTCTTGAGCCTGGCGGCCACCGCCTCTAAGCGGGCCTGGTCCAGATCGCTTAAAAAGACCCGGGCCCCGGCCTCCAGCAGCCGGGCGGCAATCCCCAGGGCCATGGCCCCGCCACCGCCGGTAACCAGGGCCACCCGGCCGGCCAAAAGCGACGGCCGTCCCTGGCCCAGCTTGGCCTGCTCCAGGCTCCAGTACTCCATGGCGAAGATATGCTCCTCCTCCAGGTCGAGGTAGGGGCCCAGGGGGGCGCCGCTCAACTTGGCCCGCAGGGTATGCTCGGCGATATCGGCGGCAATCGCCGCCTCCTTGGGAGAGAACCCCGCCCCCACCAGGCCCAGGCCGGGGATCAGGATCACCCGGGGCCGGGGATCGAGCATGATCTTTTTGCTCCCCGCCGCCCGGCAGCGACGGGCAAAATACTCCTGATAGCTTTCACCATAACCGGCCACCGCCTGGGCAATGGCCCGGGCGACCTCGGCTTCAGCCGCCGCCGGGTCCAGGTTCAGCAAAAGGGGATGGTTTTTGGTCCGGATCACATGATCGGGGGTCAGCACGCCGCCGCCGCCGAAAAGCGCTGCGGCATCGGGTCGGGCCAGGGCCGCCAGCAGATCGGGTGCCGCCCGCCAGGCCAGGCTGAAGTAGCGGCGCTCCCCGCCGGGGGCGACAAAGCTTAAGGCCCCCCGCAGCAGGGGGAGCAGCCGGGCCGGATCATGTTCGACCGCCGCCGCGCCAGCCGGGGGCCGCCCCGTTCCGGCCGCGGCCAGATAGGCCTCGGCCCGGCTTACATACTCGATCATCCGGCCGTAGGCCACTTCCGCCTCGTCGGCGAAGGTGAAGATTCCGTGCTGGAGCAGGATCACCGCCTCGATCCCCGGATCGGCCTCGTACAGATCGGCCATCGCCCGGGCCAGGGGGAAGCCGGGCATGATAAAGGGCAAAATGCCGATCTTGGGGCCCAGCGCCGCCCGCAGGTGCCTTTCCGGCTCGGGCAGGTGGGTCAGAATGACAATGGCGTCGGCATGGGTATGATCAATGAAGCGGTGGGGCAAAAAGGCGTGGACCAGGGTCTCGATGGAGGGGTTGGGGGCGGCGGCATCCAGCATATGGGTACGGAACTGGTTAACCATCTCCTCGTCGCCCAGACTGGCCAGCCCCCGCAGGCGCCGCAGCCAGGCCAGCTCCAGCCCGGGAAAACCGGCGGCCTCGATGGCCCCGAGATCCCAGCCGCTGCCTTTGATATGGAGGACCTCCAACTCTTCCCCCAGGATATTGCGGGCCCGATCCTTCACCGAGGTATTGCCGCCGCCGTGCAGGACCAGGGCCGGCTCCCGCCCGATCAGGCGGGAGGTATAAACCCGCAGGGCCAAGGCGGGGGAGCAATGGGGGCGGGCGGCGACAAAGGCGGCGGCCTCGTCGTGATCGTAGCGGTTTTTCATCACTTTTCCTCTTCTCTCTATATCAGCCAATACAGATAGGCGGCGTAACCGGTGAGCAGCATTACCCCCAGGACGCGGTCCAGACGCCCCCGAACGGCGATGGCCGCCAGCAGCACCAGGGAAAAGAGCAGCATCACCGGCAGATCCCGCTGGAGGAGAACCGCCGGCAGGGCAAAGGGGAGCAGGGAGGCGGTAACACCCATCACCATCAGCAGGTTAAAGAGGTTGCTGCCGATGATGTTGCCCACCAGCAGGGCGTCCTGGCGCTGGCGAATGGCGGCGAAACAGGTGGCCAGCTCCGGCAGGGAGGTGCCGATGGCCGCCAGGGTAAGGCCGATCACCAGCTCACTTATCCCCAGGCCGCGGGCGATCTCCACCGCCCCGCGCAAAAAAAGCTCGGCCCCAGCGGCCAGGGCCGCCAGGCCGGCAAGCACCAGCAGCAGGGCCACCAACTGCCCCCGGGCCACGGCCTCGGCACCGGAACTGGTCTGCTCCACCACCGCTGCCGGGGTTTCGCCGCCGCCTTGGCCACCGGCGCGCCAATAGGCCAAGAAGGTGTAGGCAATTAACGCCGCCACACAAAGGCCACCGGCCCAGCGAGGGAAAAAACCGTACCAGGTAAGCCCGAACAGACCGGCGGTGGCCAGGTGGAGCAGAATCATCTCGGTGGCCACGATTCTCAGGCCCAGCCGCAGGGGGACAAACAGCAGGGAAATCCCCAGAATAAGGCCGATATTGGCAACATTGCTGCCGATCACATTGCCCAGCATGATCTCGGGGTGCCCCCGCCAGGTGGCGGCCAGGCTGATGAACAGTTCGGGCACCGAGGTGCCGAAGGCCACCACGGTCAGGCCGATCAGCAGCGAAGGCATTCCCCAGTGGCGGGCCAGGTCACGGGCGCCCCCCACCAGAAGTTCCCCACCGGCCAGCAACAAAACCAGGCCGGCCAGCAAAATCAACAGCGGTAAAATCAATGATGCGGTAATGGCGCGCCTCCTCCCCATGAAAATGGCCAAAGATACCAGCGTTAAGCCTGGCGGTAAAGCCTTTTCCCTTGACAGCGGCGGAAAACCCGGTACAAATTCAGGGGTTGTGTCTACCCTGCGGAACACCTGTTCCGTGTTATGCACCTTCCAATCGACACCAAGGACCTCAGGCATGGGTGCATTGCCAGCAGAGCAGCGGATTGACCCCTCGGAGGAGCAACGCCGGGAGGTGGTTCGTCGAATCAAGGAGGCGGCGGACATTGGCGAAATTATCGGCGAGCATGTCACGCTGCAGCGGGCCGGAGCCAACCTCAAGGGTCTTTGCCCCTTTCACTCCGAAAAGACCGCCTCCTTCATGGTCAACCCGGGGCGCGGCTCTTTTCATTGCTTCGGCTGCGGCGAGGGGGGTGATGTTTTCAACTTTCTGATGCTCTACCACCGGATCGCCTTCCCCGAAGCCCTCAAGCAACTGGCCGAACGCTACCGGATTCCACTGGCGGAAAATACCCTCTCACCCCAACAACGGGAAGAGGCCCGCAAGCGGGAGAATCTCTATGCCGTCAACGCCCGGGCCGCCGCACTCTACCACCACTTTCTCCTCCACGACCCCGCCGCCGCCAACGCCAGAGCCTATCTGGAGAAACGGGGCATGCCACCGGCGATCATCAGTCGCTTTCAGTTGGGCTACGCCCCGGAGCGCTGGGATTTTCTCCGCCGGGTGCTGGAGGGGGAAAAGTTCCCGGCCCAAATTGCCGAGGAGGCCGGGCTGCTGGTGGCCAAAAGAGCAGAGGGCCCCAATCCCTCTCCCCACTACTACGACCGTTTCCGCGACCGGATCATCTTTCCCATTGTCGACCAGACCGGCCGGGTGGCCGGTTTCGGCGGCCGGATCCTGGGCAACGGCGAGCCCAAATATCTCAACACCCCGGAAACCCCGGTCTTCGACAAAGGACGCACCCTCTTCGGCCTGTTCCAGAACCGGGACGCCCTGCGCAAGGCCAAAAGCTGCCTGCTGGTGGAGGGCAACTTCGACCTGCTGGCCCTGGTGGCCCAAGGAATCGACGAGGTGACCGCCCCCCTGGGCACCGCCCTTACCGCCGAACAACTGCGGCTTTTGCGGGGTTATGTCGAGGAGGTGATCCTGGTCTTTGACGGGGACTCCGCCGGGCTCAAGGCGGCGATGCGTTCCGTCCCCCTTTTCCTGGCCGAAAAGCTGACCGGACGGGTGGCGGTGCTGCCGGCGGGCGAAGACCCCGACAGCTACATCCGGGCCCACGGCCGGGAGAGCTTCAACGAACTGATGCGCCAGGCCCGCTCCCTGCCGGAATTTGTTTTCGATAAACTGGCGGAACAGCACGGCCTGGGGGTGGACGGCAAAAACCGGATCATCGCCGAACTGGCCCCCATCGTCCACGAGCTGGACGACCAGTTGCTGCTGCGCACCCGCTTCATCGCCCACTTCAGCGAACGGCTGGGGATCTCCAGCGAACAGTTCGGCCAAAGCATCGGTCGGGCTCCCCACCGGCGACCGGGGCCAGCGGCCACCCCGCCCCCCCCTGGTCCCGACCGGCAGAATTTTACCCTCTCGGCCAACGAGGGCCGGATTTTCGCCTTTCTTTTTCTCCACGGCCGCTATCTGCCGGAATTTCTGGCGGCCGGCCTGCGGGAAAACGCCAGTGGGCCGACCGCCACCATTCTCTTGGACCTGATGGTGACTCATCACGAAAAATTTATCCGGGCCCCGGAGGTGCTGCTGGAGTACACCGAAGGAGGCCTGAAATCGCTGGTCTCCCGACTGCTCATCGATGGCGGCACCATGTATCCCGAAGCCGTGCAGGAGGAGAGCGCCAGCGAGCTGATCGCCTGGCTGCGCCGGGATGACCGGCGCCGGGAATCGGACCAGCTGGTCCGGGAGATCAACGCCGCCTACCAGGCCGGTGATCAGGAGAAACTCCTGGCCCTGATGAAACAGAAGCAAGCCCTGAGCAACGGCGGATAAGCCGACAACCCCCGCGCAGCTATATTAGTGCATCAACCAAGGAGTTCCGGCATGACCAGCAACAAAAAAAGCGCTGCCCCCCCTAAAGCGGCCGGCAAGGCCGCCGGCACCACCCGCCGTAAACAGCCACGCGCCTTGAACAAATACGAAGAGCCCGATGACGACCAGGCCATCAACGAACCGGCGGCCTGGCTGGGTTCCGATCCCGACCGGGAGCTGGAGATCCCCCGAGAGCGCGATGCCGCCCGGCTGGCCGACGAAGAGGGCGCCCCATCCCGTCCGGAACCGGCGAGCGGGGACAACGACGCTGATGATTACGAGGACAGCGGCGACCTTTACGCCTGGCCGGGGGAGAGCGGCGGTGAGCAGATCGACCCGGTGAAAGTCTATCTGCAGGAGATGGGCTCGGTGGCCCTGCTGAGCCCCGATGAGGAAGTTGCGGTGGCCCGGGAGATTGAAAAGGGCGAAACCCTGACCCAGGAGGTTCTGCTCACCGCACCGCCGGCCCTCTCC
The DNA here is from genome assembly GCF_044068625.1 of Desulfurivibrio modestus. NCBI lineage: Bacteria > Pseudomonadati > Thermodesulfobacteriota > Desulfobulbia > Desulfobulbales > Desulfobulbaceae > Desulfurivibrio > Desulfurivibrio modestus. Next base: position 122,330 of record NZ_JBIPKH010000006.1, on the reverse strand, counting down.
TATCTGCAGGGGATGGTGGAGAAGCTTGGCGCGGGCAAGAAGCAGATCGGCGACCTGCTCCGGGGCCTGGATGAAAGCGACAAGAAGGTCCTGGAACAGGCCCGGACAGATTTCTGCTGGCAGGTTGAGGAGGCGGGGCGGCTGGCCCGGGAGAGCGCCGAACTGCGCCGGGATCTCCTCGAATGCCCGGGCGGGGCCAATGAGAGCGAGGTGCGCAAGCTGCGCGCCCGGATCAACCGCAACAGCAAGGCCCAAAGTAACCTGTTCGCCAAAAGTCGCTTGAGCGCCAAACACCTGCAAGCCATGGCCAATCGCTTGCGCCGGCTGGAAAAGAGCTGCCAGCAGGAGCGAGCCGCCCTGGCGGAGGCGGAGCTGCCGGCCTGGCGCAAGCGCTGCCTGGAAAAACATGGGCTCGATCACGACGGGCTCAAAACCGTTCTGCAACAGGTCGGCCACGGCGAAGAGGTGAGCCGGGAGGCCAAGAATCGCCAGGTGCAGGCCAACCTGCGGCTGGTGGTCAGCGTGGCCAAGAAATATGCCGGCCGCGGCCTGCAGCTGCTGGACCTGATCCAGGAGGGCAATATCGGGCTGATGAAGGCGGTGGAGAAATTTGAATACCGCCGGGGTTACAAATTCAGCACCTACGCCACCTGGTGGATCCGCCAGGCGGTGACCCGAGCGATTGCCGACCAGGGCCGGACCATCCGGATTCCGGTCCACATGATCGACACCATCAACCGGATGCTCAAGGGGGCCAAGGAGTATCAGCGGCAGCACGGCCGGGAACCAACCCCCGATGAGATGGCCGAACACCTGGGAGTTGATCTGGCCAAGGTCAAGAGTGTGCTGAAAATCGCCAAGGAACCGCTCTCCCTGGACACCCCGGTGGGCAGCGGCGAAGACAGCTTCCTCTCCGACTTCATTGAGGATGCCGATTCCACCGCCCCCGATGAAGCCACCATCTATGACAACCTGCGGGCCAATCTGGGCCGGGTCTTGAAGACCCTGACCCCCCGGGAAGAGAAGGTGCTGCGGATGCGTTTCGGGCTGGACACCTCCCTGGACCTGACCCTGGAGGAGGTGGGCGAAAGTTTCGCGGTCACCCGGGAGCGGATTCGCCAGATCGAGGCCAAGGCCCTGAAAAAACTGCAGCACTCCTCCCGGCGTAGCCAGCTCTCCCCCTTTTATGACGACTGAGCCGGATCAACATCTGCTGGCCTGGCTGACCCTGGCCCACACCCCCGGGCTCGGGCTGACGGGGGCCCACCGGCTGCTCGGCCACTATGGTGGGGTTGAAGCCATACTCTCCGCCGAAGCCCGGGAACTGCAAACCCGAACCGGCCTGAGAGCCGCGGCGGCCCAGGCCCTGGCCAGACAGACCGCCCGGCCCAAAGCCCAAAAGGAGCTGGCCCGAGTCCGGCGGTCCGGCTACCACTGCCTGCCCTGGGATGATCCCGCCTACCCGGCCCTGCTGCGGGAGATCAGCGACCCACCCCTGGTCCTCTACGGCCGGGGCGACCTGCAGGCTCTGGCCCCGGGGGGGATGGCGGTGGTGGGCGCCCGGGCGGCCACGGTTTACGGACAAAAGATCGCGGCCGGCATGGCGGCGGGATTGGTCGCCGCCGGTTTCACCGTGGTCAGCGGCGGGGCCCTGGGGATCGACAGCGCCGCCCACCAGGGGGCCCTGGGGGTTAAGGGCGGTCGCACGGTGGCGGTGCTGGGCTGCGGGCTGGATATCGTCTACCCCCCGCAGAACGGCAAGCTTTTTGCCGAGATCGCCCGCAACGGCCTGCTCTTGAGCGAATACCCCCCCGAGACCCCGCCCGAACCCTTTCGCTTTCCCGCCCGCAATCGCATCATCAGCGGGATCAGCTCCGGCTGCGTGGTGATCGAGGCCGCCCGCCGCAGCGGCTCGCTGATCACCGCCGAACTGGCCCTGGAACAGGGCCGGGAGGTTTTCGCGGTCCCCGGTCGGGTGGATACCGGCAAAAGCGAAGGTTGCCATCGCCTGATCCAGGAGGGGGCCAAGCTGGTGCACCGAGTGGAGGATATCCTGGGGGAGATGGCCGCCTCCCCCCTGGCGGCCGGAGGGGAAACCCCACCGGCAACAGGGCGACCCGACGACTCTCCCGTCGGCGAGGAAGAGCGCCAACTGCTGGCCGCCCTGGACGCTTACCCCCGCAATATTGAAGAGATTATCGCCGCCTGCCCCCTGCCGGCCCACCGGATCAACGCCCTGCTGCTGGAGCTGGAGCTGCAGGGCCGGGTGGAAAGCTCCCCGGGGCCACAGTATCGCCTTAACGGTTAAAAAGCGCGCCTACCAACCAACGGCAGCAACCCCGACAATCATCACTTGACAGTCGGCAGCTGACGGTTTATCGGTCTTCGGGACTAATTTGCGGCCCTCGGCCACCATGCCACTAAAATGAGAGCGTTAATTAATGGGAAAATCACTGCTGATCGTTGAATCGCCGGCCAAGGCGCGTACTTTACAGAAATACCTGGGGCGGGAGTTCACGGTAAAGGCCTCCGTGGGCCATATTCGCGATCTCCCGGTTAAAACCCTGGGGGTGGACATCGATGATGACTTCGCCCCCCAATACGTGACCATCAAGGGCAAGGCCAAGGTGATCAGCGACCTCAAAGCCGCCGCCAAGGGGGTCGACCAGATTTTTCTGGCCCCCGACCCCGACCGCGAAGGGGAGGCGATCGCCTTCCATATCGCCGAATCCCTCAAGTCGCTGAAAAAACCCATTCATCGGGTGCTGTTCCACGAACTGACCAAAAAGGCGGTGCTGGCCGCCCTGGAGAAGGCCGGCGAGGTCGACCGTCATCTCTTCGAGGCCCAGCAGGCCCGCAGGGTGCTGGATCGCCTGGTGGGCTACCAGATCTCGCCCCTGCTCTGGGACAAGGTGCGGCGAGGACTGAGTGCCGGCCGGGTGCAGTCGGTGGCGGTGCGGATGATCTGCGAACGGGAGCAGGAGATCGAACGCTTTGTCTCCGAGGAATACTGGTCGATCCAAACCAGCCTGGCCGGCCCCACCCCCCCGCCGTTCATGGCCATGCTGGAAAAGGTCGCCGGCAAAAAGCTGGACAACCGCAAGCAGAAAATCGCCGACCAGGCGGCGGCGGATAAGCTGGTGGCCGAACTCAAAGGGGCCCGGCTCACCGTGGCCGGGGTCGAGAAAAAACAGAAAAAACGCCAGCCCAGCCCCCCCTTCATCACCAGCACCATGCAGATGGACGCCAACCGCAAGCTGCGCTTTTCGGCCAAGAAAACCATGACCCTGGCCCAGCGCCTCTATGAGGGGATCGATCTGGGCCAGGAGGGCCCCGTGGGCCTGATCACCTATATGCGAACCGACTCCACCCGGATCAACGACGAGGCCCTGGACCAGGCCCGGGAGTATATCGAGACCACCCACGGCCCCGATTACCTGCCGGCCAAGCCGGTGCGCTACAAAACCGGCAAAGCCGCCCAGGACGCCCACGAGGCGGTGCGGCCCACCGATGTCAAACTCACCCCGGAACGGCTGGCCAAACTGCTGGACAAGGATATGCTGGCCCTCTACACCCTGATCTGGAAGCGTTTCGTGGCCTGCCAGATGGCTCCCGCCCTCTACGACCAGACCAGTATCCGGGTGGCCGCCGGCCCCCACGAGCTGAAAGCCACCGGCTCCATCATGCGTTTTCCCGGCTTCATGACCCTGTACGTCGAGGCCGAGGAGGATAATCCGGAAACCGGCGACAAACAGGGGGGGGACGACGCCCTGCTCCCCGACCTCCAGGAGGGGCAGAGCCTGACGCTTAAGGCGATCACCCCCAAACAGCACTTCACCCAGCCGCCGCCCCGCTACACCGAGGCCACCCTGGTCAAGGCCCTGGAGGAGAACGGGGTGGGGCGGCCCAGCACCTATGCCGCCATTATCTCCACCATTCAGGAGAAGGAGTATGTCCAACTGGCCCAACGCAAGTTCGCCCCCACCGACCTGGGCAAGGTGGTCAACGAACTGCTGGTGGCCCACTTTCCCAAGGTGATCGACGCCGATTTCACCGCCACCCTGGAAAAGGAGCTGGACGAGATCGAAACCGGTAAGATCGCCTGGGTTAAGGTGCTGCGCGATTTTTACGGGCCATTCAAGGAAAACCTGGAACAGGCCAAGGAGGAGATGAAATCGGTCAAGCACAGCGCCGTGCCCACCGGCCTCTCCTGCCCCCTCTGCCAGGGAGAGCTGCTGATCAAGTGGGGCAAGAACGGCGAATTTCTGGCCTGCGAGAAGTACCCCGAATGCAAGCATACCCAGGATTTCACCCGTGATGAGGAGGGCAAGATCCAGCCCCTGGAACGGGAAACCCCCGAGGAATCGGGGGAAACCTGCGAAAAATGCGGCAAGCCCATGGTTTACAAACAGGGGCGCTTCGGAAGGTTTTTGGCCTGTTCCGGTTATCCCGCCTGCAAGAACGTCAAGGCGATCAGCACCGGCGTCCCCTGCCCGGAACCCGGCTGCGACGGCGAGATCGTCCAGAAGGTCTCCAAGCGGGGCAAGGTATTCTACAGTTGCAACCGCTACCCCGCCTGCACCTTCGCCCTCTGGGACAAGCCGGTGGCCCGCCCCTGCCCGATCTGCGGATCCCCTTACCTGCTGGAAAAGGGCGGTAAAAAGGGAACCCGCCTGGTCTGCCCCGATAAAACCTGCCGCTACGCCGAAAAGGCCGAAGAGGAGGAGTAGGTTAAAAAATGGGTGATTTACCGCTTTTTGTGGTTATAATACACTCGTGCGGTTTGAACTGAACAAAGGGAGGTCGTGATGGTTTCCGGGATCCACTCAGCGCTGTCCGGCCTGCTGGCGTTGCAGAAAAAAACAGCGGCCACGGCCCATAACACCGCCAACGTCAACACTGACGGCTACAAGAAGGTGCGGGTGACCCTGGCCGAGACCACCCCGCCGGGCGGGGTGGCAGCCCGGGCGGAGGTGGTGACCACCCCCGGCCCGCTGGTTCAGGAGCAGACCGCCGCCGGCCCGGAGCTGGTGGAAAAATCCAACGTCGATCTGGCCGAGGAGCTACCCAACCTGATGCTCAGTCGCCGTCACTACCAGGCAAATCTCAAGGTCGTCCAGACCGAAAATGAGCGCCTGGGCTATCTGCTCGACATCAAAAGCTGACTCCCCACAAAATCAAGCAACCAACCGGGTGAACCGGTAAATGGTGCCGGCCGAGAGCTCATTGACGATGGGTGATCCGACCGGCCAGCAGGGTGAGGATCGCCTTGCCCTCCAGCTCCCAGTCCAGAAAGGGGGAGTTGCGGCTCCGCGACTTGAGATCAGCGGCCCGGAAGATAAATTTACGCTGGGGATCGATCAGGGTCAGGTCGGCGGGCTCGCCCACCGCCAGGCGGCCGCCGGGCACCCCGAGAATCCGGGCCGGGTTGGTGGAGAGCAACTCCACCAGGCGCAGGGGCGTGATCACCCCCTCCCTGACCAGGGCCAGGCTCAGGGGCAAAGAGCTTTCCAGGCCGATGATCCCATTGGCGGCCAGCTCAAATTCCAACTCCTTTTCCAGGCCGCTGTGGGGGGCATGGTCGGTGGCGATGGCATCCAGGGTGCCGTCGGCCAGCGCCGCCTTGAGCGCCGCCCGGTCGGCGGCGCCGCGCAGGGGCGGATTCATCTTGGCCCGGGTGTCATAATCCCCCACCGCCTCTTCGGTCAGGGTGAAATAGTGGGGGGCGGTCTCCGCCGTCACCTTCACCCCCCGCTCCTTGGCCCGGCGAATAAGGGCCACCGCCTCGCCGGTGGAAACATGGGCGAGATGGAGCGGCCGGCCGGTATATTCGGCCAGGGCCAGATCACGGTAGATCATGATCTCCTCGGCCACCGGCGGGATCCCCCGCAAGCCCAGGCGGGTGGAGATCTCCCCCTCGTTCATCGCCCCGTTGCGGCTTAAACTCTCATCCTCGGGGTGGCTGATCAGCAGCAAACCGTGATCACCGGCATATTCCAGGGCCCGCCGCATCAACTGGCTGTTGCTCACCGGGCAGCCGTCATCACTCACCGCCCGGACCCCGGCCCGGGCCAGCTCACCAAAGGGAGCCAGGGTCTCCCCCTTGCTGCCCAGACTGATCGCCCCCACCGGGTAAACCCGGGCGGAGGCCTGGGCCGCCGCCGCCATGATCAGGGCGGTCACCGCCGGGCTGTCGTTCACCGGCCGGGTGTTGGGCATGCAGGCCACGGCGGTAAAGCCGCCGGCCGCCGCCGCCGCCGTGCCGCTGGCGATGGTCTCCTTGTGTTCGTCGCCGGGCTCCCGCAGATGGACATGGAGATCGATCAGGCCAGGGGTCAGCCAGCAGCCGCTGCCATCGATCCGCTCCAGCTCGGCGGGCAGGGCCGCCCCAGCGGGCGCTCCTTTTCCCAGCATGGCGATTTGACCATCCCGGACCAGCAGATAACCGGTCCCATCCAGGCCGGAGGCCGGGTCCAGCAGCCGGGCGTTCTCAATCAAGATCGGGGTTTCCATCCTCACCTCTTTTGCCATCGCCTATTCTCCACCCATGATCAGGTAGAGCAACGCCATCCGCACCGCCACCCCGTTGGTCACCTGATCGAGAATCACCGAGCGGGGACCGTCGGCCAGGCCGGGGTCCAACTCCACCCCGCGGTTGATGGGACCGGGATGCATGATGATCGCGTCGGGGCTGGCCAGCTCAATAATTTCCGGGGTGATCCCATAAAATATGGCGTATTCGCGCAAGGAGGGCAACAGGGGGTCCAACTGGCGCTCCTGCTGAATCCGGAGGGTCATCACCACATCGGCATCCCGCACCGCCTCCCGTACCGACGGGCAGACCATCGCGCCCATGGCGGCGATTCCCGGCGGAATCAGGGTGGCGGGTCCGGCCACCCTGACCTGGGCCCCCATCTTGCTGAAACCGATGATGTTGGAGTGGGCTACCCGGCTGTGGGTGATATCCCCGATGATCGCCACCTTCAGCCCCGCGATCTCCCCTTTGTGCTCCCGGACCGTCATCAGGTCCAGCAGGGCCTGGCTGGGGTGTTCGTGGGCCCCGTCGCCGGCGTTGATCACCGAAGCCCCGATATGGCGGGCCAGCAGGCCCGGCGAACCGGAGCGGGAGTGGCGGATAATAATGCAGTCGGGGTTCATGGCCGCCAGGTTGCGGGCGGTATCGACCATGGTTTCGCCCTTGACGGCGCTGCTGCCGGCACTGGAGATATTGAAGGTGTCGGCGCTCATCCGCTTGGCCGCGATCTCAAAGGAGAGGCGGGTACGGGTGCTGGGCTCGAAGAAGAGGTTGATCACCGTCTTGCCCCGCAGGGTCGGCACCTTCTTGATCGAGCGCTGGGAGATCTCCTTGAAGGATTCGGCGGTCTGGAGAATAAAATCGATTTCGGGGGCGGCCAGCTGCGCCAGGCCCAGGATATGTTTGTGGGGAAAAAGCTGCCCGCTGCTCATCTTATCCCCCCGTTCACTGAATCCCCCGGCCCAGCCGCCGCCAGCGGACCCGGTGGTTGTCCCGATCCCAGGACCAGTAGAGGATGAAGGCTTTGCCCTTCAAAGCGCTATTCTCCACCATCCCCCAAAACCGGCCGTCATGGCTGTTGTCGCGATTATCGCCCATGACGAACAGCTCCCCGGGCCCCACGGTCACCGGCCCGAAGTTGTCCCGGGGCTGACGATTCGCCGGCAGAATCTCGGCGTCCAAAAAAACCGCCTTGGGGTCATCGAGGGGCACCCCGTCGATATAGACCCGTTTGTCACGGATCTCCACGATCTCGCCGGGCAGGCCGATCACCCGCTTGATATAATCCTGGCTGGGATTCTGGGGATACTTGAAGACCACCACATCATAGCGCTCCGGCTGGCGGATCTCGACCCAGACCTCCCCGCTGAAGGGATTACGGACCCCGTAAATAAACTTGCTCACCAGCAGATGGTCGCCGACCAGCAGGGTCGGCTCCATGGAGCCGGAAGGGATCTTGAAGGCCTGGACCACGAAGGTGCGGATAAACAGGGCCAGGAGCAGGGCGATGATGATGGCCTCGGCATACTCGCGAAAAACCGATTTGGTTTTCCCCGCCGATTCCCGGGTTGTTTCGGCCAAACCACTTCCTCCCCTGCTGGTGTTGCCGGCTGCGCCGGTACGGCTTCCTTAAACCTGTGCTGATATACCGCAAAGCTGATAAAAAGACAAGCAAGCGATGGCCGACTGACAACAATATGGCTGACATATTCAGCTTTCTGCTTGACATCGCTACGCTTTTATGTCCTTAATACGTAAACGGCCATGGTTGGGGGTGTTATTATCGTCCCGATCTGGCGGGTTTTAACCGGAAAATGGGGAAAAAGGACAAAACGGGAAGGGAATCAAAACCGCCAATGGCCCTCAAAATGCCGCAACTTAAGCTCAGTTTGCCCTCCCTCGGCGGCCTGACCAGCCGCTTCTCCCTGCCGTTCATGGCCCGGGGCGAGGCCCTGGCCCTGGGCCTGGACATCGGATCCCACGCCGTGAAGGCCTGCGAGTTGCAACGCAGCGGCTCCGGCTACCTGCTGAAAAGTTTGGGCAGCGCCCTGATGCCCCCCGACACCATCGAAGATGGCGCCCTGGTGGAGCCGGCGGCGGTGGCCAAGGTGATCGGCAACCTGCTGAGCAACCTGGGCAGCCGGAACAAAAAGGTGGCCATCTCCGTCTCCGGCTACTCGGTGATCGTTAAAAAGATCAACCTGCGGGTGATGAGCAGCCAAGAACTGGAGAAACATCTCCACGAAGAGGCGGAACAGTATATTCCCTTCGACATCGACGACGTTTACCTGGACTGCCAGGATCTCCACACCAACATCGGCGAAGAAGATCACACCGATATCATGCTGGTGGCGGCCAAGAAGGAGCTGGTGGACGGCTACCTGGGCATGCTGGAAGAGCTGGGGCTGGAGACGGTGGTGGTGGACGTGGACGCCTTTGCCCTGGAAAACGCCTTCGAGGCCGCCGGCGGCCCCAACGAAAGCGCGGCCCTGGTCGATATCGGCGCTTCCAAGATGAATATCAATATAATATCCGGCGGCACCTCGGCCCTGGCCCGTGACGTGATCCTGGGGGGCCGGCAGCTCACCGAACAGATCCAGCGGGCTTTGGATATCTCTTTTGAGGAGGCCGAGGAGATCAAGCTGGGCCTGACCCCGGCGCCGGAAAATGCCCGGCAGCGGGTGGAAAAGATAGTCCTGGAAGCCAGCCGCCAGTGGAGCGCCGAGATCAAGCGGGCCCTGGACTTTCACCAGACCACCAGCCCCGAGCAAACGGTGGAGCGGATCGTTCTTAGCGGCGGCGGAGCCAATATTGCCGGGCTGGCCGAGCTTTTCAGCCAGGAAAACAACATCCCCACCACCATTTTCAATCCCTTCGCCCGCGCCCTGGTGGACCAGAAGCGCATCGACCCGGCCTATCTCCAGGCCGTGGCTCCGTCAATGGCCCAGGCCGCCGGCCTGGCCACCAGACTGGTGGAGTTTTAGGGAGCCGCCATGATCAAAATCAACCTGCTACCCATCAAAGAGCTTAAGCAACGGCGGCGGCGGCGCCAGGAGCTTTTTTTCCTGGTCGGCTCCCTGGCGGTTTTGCTGCTGCTGCTGGCCATGGCCGCCCTGACGCTCAACGCCCAGATCAACGGGCTCAAGGCTGAGATCGTCGAGCTGGACCGCCAGAAGGCCTCCCTCCAGTCGATCCAACGCCAGATCACAGCCCTGCAGCGGCAACAGGAAGCCCTGGAGACCAAAATCAGCGCCATCAGAACCCTGCGCACCCACTCGCAACTTCCCGTGCGAGTGCTGGATGAGATCAGCAACCGCACCCCATCCCAGCGGATGTGGCTCAACTCCCTGCGCCTGGCCGGCAACACGCTCACCATCGCCGGAGTGGGGCTGGATAACCCCACCATCGCCCAGTATATGCAAACTCTGGAACGCTCTCCCTATTTCGCCGGGGTCGATCTGGCCAGCACCGCCCAAACCGATATCGGGGGCCAGAAGCTCAAAACCTTCTCCCTGACCATCAGGGTCACCCCGCCGGCCCAGGAAGCACCGGAGGGGGAGGGAGCGCAATGATGAAACTTAATCCCCAAATGTTGCTGAAAAAGCTGGACGGGCTGCTGGAAACCTGGACCGCCAGGCTGACCAAGGTCCATAAACTGCTGATCTTGGCGGCGGTCTGGGCGGTGCCGGCGGCCGCCTTCATCCTGCTGGTTTTCATGCCCAAAACCGAAGAGATGGGCCAACTGCGGGACCGGATCAGCCGCTTGAACAATGAGATAAGCGGGCTGCGGACCGTGGCCGCCCAGCTCGACCAGCACAAGGCGAAAATGGCCGAGGTGGAGGAGCATCTCCGGATCGCTTCCCTGCTGCTCCCCGAAGAGAGGGAGATTCCCCATCTGCTGACCAACATCTCCAACCTGGGCACCGATGCCGGCCTGGACTTCATTCTGTTCCGGCCGCAAGCCGAGGTGCGCAAGGAGTTCTACGCGGAAATCCCGGTTGATATTTCAGTTCGCGGCCCCTACCACCAGGTCGGGAATTTCCTGGACCAGATCAGCAAACTGCCGCGGGTAGTCACGGTCAGCAACCTCAACATGGGTTCCCCCAGCCCGGCCGGGGGAATCATGAACCTCAGCACCACCTTTACCCTGCTGACCTACCGCTTTATCGAGCCGGAACCGGAACCGCCGCCCCAGGCCCGGCAACCGACCAGAAGACGATGAGACGGCATATGGCGCTTAACAGAGAAAGAAGCGGCGGGATCACCGCCCTGATCGTAGCCCTGCTGCTCCTTTGGCCCGGGGCCGGCCTGACCCAAAGCCTGGAGGCGGCCCCGGGGGAAGAACCGTCCCGGCACCCCCCCCTCTCTTTGCTGGAGGAGTTGCAGCTTGGCCCCGACCCCTTTTTCTATCGCCAGACCGGCCGGCCCGACCCCTTCATGCCTTTTGTCACCATCCGTCCCCCCGCCTCCCCGGCCCCCGGCGACCCGGACAAACCCGAGGCGGAGGTTTTAACCGGCCTGCGCCGCTTCGAGCCCGAACAACTTACCCTCACCGCCATCGTCATGAGTGACAAAGCGCCCCTGGCCATGGTCGAGGACAGCACCGGTTACGGCCATATCATCCGGCGGGGCAGCGCCATCGGTCGCAGCGGCCGGGTGGAAAGGATCGCCGCCGATCGGGTTATCATTCGTCAGGAGCTCGTCACCCTGACGGGAGAGCAGGAATATCGCACCATCGAACTGGTGCTAACGAGAGAGGGAGAGGATAAATAATGAAGCGTTTCCCCTTTTGGCTGCCGGCGTTGCTCATCGCCGTCCTGGCCGGGGCTTTGCTGGGCGGCGTCTCCGCCCAAGCCACGACCAACGGCGAAACCTACACCATCAGCTCCTTGACCCTGGAAGGGGATCAGGACGAGCTGCGCCTTAAAATCTCCGGGGACGCCCCCCCCACCTACACGGCCTACCGCCTTTTCGATCCCCCCCGACTGGTGATCGACATTGCCGACGCCCGCCTGCCCGAGGAGACCATCTTCCCCGCCGGCCTGCCGCAGGGACCGGTGCGCCAGGTAGTGGGGCGGAGCTTTGGCGATCAGCAGCTCACCATCGTTCGGCTGGAGATCATGCTGGCTGAGGACCCGGAGTATAACACCACCCGCCGGGATCACGATATCGTGGTCACCTTTTCCGGTCACCAGCCCAGCGAAGCGGGGAAAAAGGCGGAAACCTCCGCCCCCAAAAAGATCCTGCCCGCCGCCGACGACGCGGCCGCCCAGGCGGAAGCGGAAATTGAAGCGGAAACCGAACCCGAGGCGGTGGCCGCCATCATCGCCGACCTGCGGGGGAAACGTCACGCGGGGGTGGTGGAGGCCGTCCGGCCCCGTATCCCCTCCCTGGAATTCCACGCCGGAGCCCGGTCCTTGCCCCCCGTAGCCAAGCCGGAGCCCAAGGCCGAAGCCCCGGTCAAGCGTATCCCCACCCCAGCGGCAGCGGTGGCACCGATTCTCGGTGAAAAGGTCGCCCACAAGGTGAACGTCGAATTTTTCAAAAGCGATCTCCACAACGTTTTCCGCTTTTTCGGCGAGATCAGCGGCCAGAACATCGTGGTGGACGAGGCGGTGAGCGGCCAACTCACCTTGACCCTGCGGGATGTCCCCTGGGACTTCGCCCTGGATATCGTGCTGAACCTGAAGGATCTGCGCAAGGAAGAGCGCCACAACACCATCGTCATCTCTCCCCGGGCCAAGGCCTTTGTCTGGCCGGAAAGGGCCGCCGATCAGCTGACCATCCGGGCCGACGGCACCCTGGCCGCCCCGGAAGCCCTGACCGTGCGCCAGCGCCTGGAAGTGCCCAAAGAGCGCCTGGAAGCCCGGGATCTGCTGCGGGAGGGCTCGGCCCTGGAGCAGCGGGGCGAACATGAACGGGCCCTGATCGCCTACGAACGGGCCCTGCAACTGTGGCCGGAAAACTCGGAACTGGCAACCAGGGCGGCCAAGATCAGTCTGCTGCACCTGAGCAATAATGCCCGGGCCCTCAATCTGGCCACCATCGCCCTGCGTCATGACGCGAAAAACGACCGGGCCGCCCTGCTGGCCGCCGTGGCCGCGGCCAATATGCAACGGGCGGTGGAAGCCAAAAAATACTTTGACCAGTCCATCAGCCAGCCGCAACCGGCCGCCGAAGCCCTGATCAGCTACGCCGCCTTTGCCGAGGAGTATGACAGCCCCCATGGCGCCCTGGCCCTGCTGGAGCGCCACCGCCAACTGTTCGGCGACAACCTGGACACCATGATCACCCGGGCCCGGCTGCACCAGAAGATCGGGGATGGGGACGCGGCCCGCCAGGAGTACCATGCCATCCTGTTTTCCGGTTACGAACTGCCAGATGATCTGCGCCGGTATATCCAGGCGACCATCGCCGCCGAAGGAGAGTAGAGGAGAATATTATGCAATTGAAAAGCACCTTCACCACGGGCATTCTGCTTATGAGTACCCTGGCGCTGGGCTTGAGCGCCTGCGCCTCCAAGGCTCCCGAGCAGCCGGTGGAGCGGGCCGCGCCGGCGGCGGTGGAAGCCCCGACCCCGGTGGACAGCAGCCAGCTGCCGGCCCGCTTCCAGCGGCCGACTTATCAGATCCAGGCCACCGGCCCGGCCACCGCCCTGACCGCCGAAGAAACCCCCAGCTTTCCGGTGGGGGCCGATATCTCCTCCACCACCGGCCCGGTGCCCCTGCGCGACATCCTGCGGCGTTTGGCGGCCATGAAAAAGATGAATGTCAGCTGGGCCAGCGATGTTGACCGGGAACGTATGGTCGATGTCGACATCCAGGCCGAAGATGATTTTTTTGAGGCCATCGACAACCTCCTGCGCCAGGTCGATTACTTCCACGAGCTGCAACGCAACACCATCGTGGTCAAGTACCGGGAGACCAAGCGATTCCAAATCCCCATGCCCGCCACCGCCTCCACCTACAGCTCGGCGGTGGGCGGCGATGTGCTGGGGGCCGGCGGCGGCTCCGGCTCCCTGGAAGGCAATATCAAGCTGACCAGCAACGACAACCGCTTCGATATCTGGGAAAATATCCGCCAGAGCCTGGACCAGCTCCTGGGGATCTGGGAAGAGACCGTGCCCCTGCCGGCGGCCGACGGTGAAGGCACTCCGGGATCCACCACCCGCCGCAACGTCCAGGGCGGCAAGGGCTACTACAACATCGACCGCCATATCGGCCAGATCACGGTCACCGCCCCCCGACCCCTGGTGCAGCAGATCGAGGCCTACCTTGACAGCCTGCAAACCCAGCTTTTCCGCCAGGTTACCATCGAGGCCAAGATTATCGAAGTCGCCCTGGGGGACGAGCATAAAACAGGGATCGACTGGAGCGGGGTGCTGAGTGGCAAATTTCTCAACTTCGAGATCTTCGGACCCAACGGAATCATCTACCCCTGGGATGCCGCCGGCAGCGGGGTGACCCAGACCACCATCGGCCCCAACCCCTTTCAACTGCTGATGGACGCCATCGAGGAGCAGGGGCAGAGCAACGTGCTGGCCAACCCCCGGATCAGCGTCTTGAACGGCCAGCCGGCCATGATCACGGTGGGGGAGACCTTCAGTTACATCGCCGAGGTAACCACCACCGTCACCGACGGGGTGGCCACCCAGTCGGTGACCACCGAGACGGTGATGTCCGGGCTGGGCCTGGCGGTGCTGCCGGTGTTGACCGGGGACAACGAGATCGTGCTCAACCTGACCCCCATCACCTCCAATATTTCCAATATCGATGAACGCTCCTTTGCCGGCCTCACCGTGCAACTGCCCACCATCAGCATCCGGGAACTCAACACCATCGTCCGGATCAAAAGCGGCGACACCCTGATGATCGGCGGCCTGATCGACAACCAGGACCGGGTGGACAGCACCAGAGTGCCGGTTTTGGGCAGCATTCCCTTCCTGGGACGGCTCTTCCGCCACGACGCCAAGGGGGTGCAGAAAAAGGAGCTGGTGATTCTTTTGCAACCCCGGATCATTTGATGACCGCCAATTCTGAGACCATAAGGCCCTTTCATCCCATGCCCAAATCGGAGCATAAAATATGACCCGTACAGCCACCCGTCTGCTGCTCTCGCTGCTGCTCGCCCTCACCTTCGCCTGCGCCAAGACCGACGACGATCTGCCGCCGCCCCCGCCAGAAGATACCCCCGAAGTCGCCGGGATCATCCTGCAAAGTTCCAGCCCCAACCTGCCGTCGGCCGACTCGGTCAACATCACCGCCTTCGTCTATGACCAGAACGGCCAGGTGATGGAGGGGGTCTCCGTCACCTTTGCCGCCAGCAACAGCGGAACCCTGACCGTCGGCAACTACACCACCGATGCCGGCGGGGTTGCCCGGGCGCAACTGTCAACGCCCTACAACAAGGCCAACCGGACCATTACTGTTTCCGCCACCGCCGGCCTGGTCGCCGAGACCATCGATATCCCGGTAATTGGAACCACCCTGGCGATCACCGGTCCCACTTCGGCAATGCTGGACAGTGACGCAACCCTGGAGATCACCGTCCGCGACTCCGCCGGGACCGGCATCTCCGGATTGAACCTGGTCGATATTCCCATCGACCTGACGGTAGTTTCGCTCGCCGGCAACCCGCTCAACTACTTATCCTCAAAAACCGGCGACAACGGCCGGGCGACCATCGAGGTTTCCGTTGACGGCTGGGCCACGGTGGGCGGGGTCGATCTCGATACCATCACGGTGAGCGGGATGGGGGCAACCCCCGTCAGCCACTCCTTCAATATCACCACCGAGTATTTTGTCTTTATCGAACCCAATCCCGCGTCCGAGTCCCGGCCCGAGCTCAATAAAGGCACCCCTTACGACGTTACCGTGATCTGGACCGATGGCGGCGCCCCGGTAGATGGTCAAACCGTAACCTTTTCCACCACCCGCGGCACCTTTGTCGCCAGCGCCACTTTTGTGGCTAGCGCCAACACCGACGCCAGCGGCGAGGCCACGGTGCAGATCACCTCCAACAGCGCCGGATCGGCCACCATCACCGCCAAAAGCTCCACCGGCCTGGTGGCCAAGATCGAGATCCTCTTTGTCGCCACCGTGGCCAATTCCTTGACCCTGCAAGCCAATCCGGCCACAATCGGGATCAATGAGTCCAGCGAGATCCTGGCCGTGGTCCGCGACCCCGACAACAACCTGGTAAAAAACATAGACGTTCATTTTGCAGCCCATGATGCAATTGGAGGTAAGGTAGAACCCTCCCCGGTCACCACCGATGAGTTCGGCCAGGCTAGCACCTACTACATCGCCGGCAATCAAACCAGCGGTCACGAGGAGGTCACCATTGAAGCCAGCGCAGGGAGCTTATTGGCAACGGTTCCCATTACGGTGGCCGGCAAACAGCTCTTTGTCACCCTGGGATTTTCCGACCTTATCGAAGAAGATGCGGGCCTGCGTTACAGGAAAAAGGCCAGCGTCATGGTGGTCGATTCCGCTGCCCACCCCGTGGCCGATACCAACGTGACCCTCTCCCTCTGGCCGACCTATTATCACAAGGGCTTTTTCTACTGGGGGGGCTCGGAGCAGAGCTGGGTGCAGTATGTAACCGCCAGCAACTGTCCCAACGAGGATACCAACCGCAACGGCATCCTTGATGTCGATCTCGGCGAGGATTTCAACAACAACGGCCGGCTCGACCCAGGCGGGGTGGCAACCATTAACGACACGAGCGCGCCTTTTACCGTAACCACCAACGACACCGGCTTTGCCGACTTTTATATCGTTTACTACAAGCAATTTGCCTGGTGGGCCGCCCTGGAGGTGACCGCCACTGTTTCGGTGGAGGGGACCGAGGCGACCGACAAGGCTCAATTCGTGCTGCCGATCGCCCTGCCCGACGTCAAGAGCGAGACATCCCTGGCCGGCCACTACAGCCCCTTTGGGACCTCTAACCAGTGCGACAACAACTATCAGATGACCGCCACGCCGGCCAATCTGGCCGGCAGCGGACCCGTCACCCTCACACTGACAGATATCGTGGCAGCCCACAAGGTGCCGGTCGCAGACGAACCTATTACCGCAACCGTTTATCTGACCCCCGTTGACCCCGCTGCTGTTCCCGCCTTTGATGTGACTCCGGGTACAGGCAACACCAACGAGGATGGCCAATTCACCTCTAATGTCGTTGTCGCAAACGGCCAATCCGGAGATTCCGCCCTGATCTACTACGAGGCCGGAGGCGCGGCAGCCATTGTGGTGGTCGAAATCCCATAGGGTACGGTGTAGCCACCGCCTGGATCGGCATATGCGCAGTGCTGATAACGAAAGAGGCCGAGCAGTTTACTGCCCGGCCTCTTTCGTTATTTATGGATCGGGATGCCGCCCTACTGGGTGGGGGCAGCGGCCTGTTGCTGCTGTTGCTGGCGGCGGGTGTTCTCGTAAAGGCCCAGGAAGTTGACCGGGTCCATCAGGAAGGGGACGAAGCCGCCGTCCACGGTGGCCTGGCTGATGATCTGGCGGGTGAAGGGGAAGAGCAGGGTCGGGCACTCCACGGCCAGCACCGCCGGCATATGCTCGGCCGGGATATGCTGCAGCAGGAAGATGCCGGCATGCTCCAGCTCGATGATGAACATGGTCTTGCCGTTCTGCTGGTTGATCACCTTGGCGGTGATCACCAATGAGACCTCGTAGTTGTCGGCGGCGGCCAACTGCCGGTGGTTAAGCTTCAACTGCACATCCACCTTGGGGTCGGTCCCCTTCTCCATGAAGACTTCGGGGGCCGCCGGATTCTCAAAGGAGAGATCCTTGATGTACATCTTCTGCAGCCGGAATACCGGGGCGTTTGCCTGGGCCTGGCCCTGGGCCGCCCCCTCCTTCTTCTCCTCACTCATCTTGCCGTTCTCCTTGCTGGTGAATTAATCTGCGTTGTCGTCCATCGCGGTGCGGGGATGAATATAACGAAAAACCGGCCAAAAGCCAAGGGCGGCCTTCAGGGGGCCAGCAGGGGGGCCAGATAGCGGCCGGTATGGGAGCCGGGAGTGGCCGCCACCTCTTCCGGGGTCCCGGCCGCCACCACCCGACCGCCGCCGTCCCCCCCCTCCGGACCCATATCGATCACATAATCGGCGGTCTTGATCACATCCAGGTTGTGCTCGATCACCACCACGGTGTTGCCTCCCTCCACCAGACGGTCGAGCACATGGAGCAGGTGTTTGATGTCGGCGGGATGGAGGCCGGTGGTGGGTTCATCGAGGATATAGAGGGTGCGGCCGGTCTGGCGACGGCTCAGCTCCCGGGAGAGCTTGATCCGTTGGGCCTCCCCCCCGGAAAGGGTCACCGAGGACTGGCCCAGGGAGAGATAGCTCAACCCCACCTCGAAAAGGGTAGCAAGCTTGTTGCGGATGGCCGGCACCGCCGCGAAGAAATCCAGCCCCTCCTCCACGGTCATGGCCAGCACCTCGGCGACGCTTTTGCCCTTGTAGCGGATATCCAGGGTCTCCTCGTTGTAGCGCCGGCCCCGGCAGGCATCACAGGTCACATAGATATCGGGGAGAAAATGCATGGCGATCCTGATCACCCCATCGCCCTCGCAGGTCTCGCAGCGGCCGCCCTTGAGGTTGAAGCTGAAACGCCCCGGCTTGTAGCCCCTAGCCCGGGCTTCCGGCAGCCGGGAGAACAGTTCCCGCACCGGGGTCAACACCCCGGTATAGGTGGCGGGGTTGGAGCGGGGGGTGCGGCCGATGGGGCTCTGGTCGATATCGATCACCTTGTCGATCCGCTCCAGGCCGCTGAACTGGTCATGCTCCCCCGGGGTTTCCCGGGCCCGGTTGAGGTGGCGGGCCGCCGCCTTGTAGAGGGTTTCGATCACCAGGGTACTCTTGCCGGAGCCGGAAACCCCGGTGACGCAGGTGAACAGCCCCAGGGGGATTCCCACCGTCAGTTTTTGCAGATTGTTGGCCCGGGCCCCTTTGATCCGCAACCACTCCTCCTTTTTGCCGGCCGACCGCCGCCGGGCCGGGACCTCGATGGCCAGCCGGCCGGAGAGATAGCCTCCGGTCTGCGATCTTTCCTCCCGCAACAGCCCGGGCAGATCGCCGTTATAGACCACCTCCCCGCCGTGGACCCCGGCCCCGGGCCCCATGTCCAGAATGTGGTCGGCGGCCCGGATCGTCTCCTCGTCATGTTCCACCACGATCACCGTGTTGCCCAGGTCCCGCAACTTATGGAGGGTGTTGATCAGCCGCCGATTGTCCCGCTGGTGGAGACCGATGCTGGGTTCATCGAGAATATAGAGAACCCCGGCCAGCCGGGCCCCGATCTGGGAGGCCAGGCGAATCCGCTGGGCCTCGCCGCCGGAGAGGGTGGCGGCCCGCCGCTCCAGGCTGATATAGCTGAGCCCCACATCATGAAGAAAGCTGAGCCGATCATTGATCTCCCGCAGAATCCGGGAGGCGATCTGCTCATCCCGGGCTGAAAAAGTGATCCGGGGTAGTTCGGCCAGCAGCCCCGCGATACTCAAGCTACAGAGCTGGGCTATGGACCAGGAGCCCACCCGCACCGCCAAGGCCTCGGGACGGAGCCGGGCCCCGCCGCAGGCCGGACAGGGCTGTTCATTCATATACTGCTCCAGCTCCTCCCGTACCGCCGCCGACTCGGTCTCCAGATAGCGCCGGGCCAGTTGCGGCAAAATTCCCTCAAAGGGCTTGCGGTGACTGCGTCGCCGCCGGAAACGGCTGTAGCTGAAGGAGATGGTTTCCGCGCCGCTGCCGTTAAAGATCACCGCCTTGACCCGTTCCGGCAGCTTGGCGAAGGGCTGGTCGAGATCAAAACCGTAGTGCTCGGCCAACGCGGTGATCAGGGAGTTGACATAGGTGGAGGAACCTTTGCCGCCCAAGGGGGCCAGGGCGCCCTGGCGCAGGCCCAGGGAGGGGTCGGGCACCACCCGCTGGGGATCGAAAACCTGTTTGATCCCCAGGCCGCCGCAGGCGGTACAGGCCCCCTTGGGGTTGTTGAAGGAGAAGAGCTGGGGGGAGAGTTCCGGCAGACTGCGGCCGCAGGTGATACAGGCCGCCCGTTCGCTGAAGAGCCGCTCCCCTTCCCCGCCGGTCTGGTCGGGGAAATTGACCAGCAGCCGCCCTTCGGCCAGATTGACCGCAGTGGCCACCGACTCGGCCAGACGCCGCTCGCTCCCCTCCTTGAGTACCAGCCGATCAACCACCGCCTCGATCCGGTGTTTTTTGGTCTTGGCCAGGCTGATCTCCTGGTCCAGGGTGATGATCTCGCCATCGATCCGGGCCCGGACAAAGCCGTCCCGGCGCAACCGATTGAGAACCGCCTGGTGCTCCCCCTTCTTGTCGTCGATCAGCGGCGCCAGCAGAATCATTTTGGTCCCGGTGGGATAGGCCAGCAGGGAGGCCACCATCTCCTGGATGGTCTGGGGCTGGATCGATTCGCCGCAGTGGGGGCAATGGGGACGGCCCACCCGGGCAAAGAGCAGGCGCAGGTGGTCGTAGATCTCGGTGATGGTCCCCACCGTCGAGCGAGGGTTGCGGCTGGTGGTGCGCTGCTCGATGGAAACCGCCGGCGACAATCCCTCCAGGAGGTCCACATCGGGCTTGTCCATCTGGCCGAGGAATTGGCGGGCGTAGGTGGAGAGCGATTCCACGTAACGCCGCTGCCCTTCGGCGTAGAGGGTGTCAAAGGCCAGCGACGACTTGCCGGAACCGGAAAGGCCGGCAAAGACCACCAGGCGGTTACGGGGCAGGTCGAGGTCGATATTTTTCAGATTGTGGGTGCGGGCACCCCGGATTCTCAGGAGTTGCGGTTCCATATTCTCCTTAATTCTTGCTCAGCCGGGCGGCAAAGAAGCCATCCAGCCCGGCGCTGGGCAGCGAGCGGAAAAAATGATCCTCCCCCACCAGGGAGCGGGCCGCCGCCGGCAGCCGGGGACGGGGATCATCCAAGGTGAGGTGGGGGCACGCCGCCAGCAGGCGGGCAATCACCCCCTCGTTCTCCTCGGGCTCGTGGCTGCAGACGGCGTAAACCAGCACCCCGCCGGGGATCAGCAGCTCGGCGGCAAGACCCAGCAAGGCCACCTGCCGCTCCTGTTGGCCGGCCAGGTCCGCCGCCTGCCGATTCCAGCGAATATCGGGATGGCGGCGGATCACCCCCAGGCCTGAACAAGGCGCGTCCACCAGGATCCCCTGAAATACGCCACCGCCATGGCCATCCCGCGACCGATCAGCGACAAACTCCTCCAGACTCTGCTGGCGGGTCAGGGCGGCCACCCCCAGCCGGGTCAGATTTTCCTGGAGCAGGGTAAACCGTTCCAGTTGGGGCTCCAGGGCCAGCAGTTGAGAGGCGGGCGGCAACAGTTGGGCCAGGTGGGCGGTTTTTCCTCCCAGCCCGGCACAGGCGTCCAGGTAGCGGCCGGTGGGGCCACCCGCCAGCAGCAGGCTCACCAGTTGGGCCGCCTGGTCCTGGACGGCAAACCAGCCCAGGCCATAGCCGGGCAGCTCTTCAATCCGCCCTTGGTAGGAGGGGAGCAGCAAGGCCTCGGGGACGAAAGCTCCCGGTTCGACTTCGATACCTGCCTGGCCCAGCTGGGTCGCCAATTGCGCCACCGTGGTCCGCAGCAGATTAACCCGCAAGACCAAGGGGGGCAACAGGTTGTTGATCCGGCAGAGCTCCCTGGTGCTCTCCTGCCCGTAACGGGCCAGCCAGCGTTGGCGTAGCCACTCCGGGTGGCTGTGCAGTTCATCGGGCATCTTGATCTGGCCACGATCACGAGCCACCGCCCGCAGCAGGGCGTTAACAAAGCCGGTGAGCCAGCGGGGCTGGCGGACCACCTGCAACGCCTTGATGGTTTCGTCGATGGCGGCCGCCGCCGGCACCCGATCGAAAAAGAGCAGTTGCAAAATCCCCAGGCGCAGGGCGGCCAGGGTCAGGGGCTTCATCTTGGCCAAAGGGTGACGGGAGTAACGGGCCGCCACCTCATCCAGCACCCCCCGCCAGCGCAGGACCCCATAGACCATGGCCATCAGCAGTTGCCGATCCCGGGGATCGGCCAGGGGGTGACGGACCAGGTGTTGGGCCAGCACCCGATCCAGCGGCTTCCCCTCCTCGGCCTGGGCCAGCAGCACCATGAGGGCCTGGTGGCGGATATTCTTGGGTCGGCTCATGGGCTGGAGGTCCGGGGGGCGATCACCGAACCGTTGCGGCCGCAACGGCCATCCCGGCGATGGGAAAAGTAGTTGGTATTACAGCGGGTGCAGATCCCCGCCGTTGCAATATGCTGGTCCGGAACTCCTTCCTGCCGCAACTGCTCCCGGCTGATGGCCCAGAAATCAAAGTGGTCTGCTCCCAGCCGGTAAGGATGGAACTCCGGCGGCAACTCCCGGCGGTAGTTGATGAATTCAGCGCAGCAGGGCCCCAGCGACGGGCTGATGGCGGCCACCAGCTCCCGGGGACGGCAGCCGAACTCCGCCACCATCAGGGCCAGGACCCGGGCGATGATCTTGGCCACGCTGCCCCGCCAGCCCACATGAATATTGGCCGCCACCCCCAGCCGGGGGTCGTGGAGCATCACCGCCTGGCAGTCGGCCTGCTGGATCAGCAGGCCGATCTGGGGCCAGGGGGAGATCAGGGCGTCATAACCCGCCACCTCCAGATCCGCCGTCAGCGGCTCCCGCAGCACGTAGATTCCGGTGCCGTGGATCTGGCGACAGGAGACCAGGGCCCGCAAGCCCAAAGCCTCCCTTATCCGGCGGCGGTTTTCCCCCACCCTATCGGGGTCGTCCCCCACCCCGTAACTGAGGTTCAGCGAGTCGTAGGGGCCGACACTAACCCCACCGCCCCGGGCGAAGGAGCCATGGGGTAACGGGGGGTCCATGGTGGCAAACTGCTGGTAGCTAAGAATTTCCAGACCCATAAATTTTCCAATCCCAGATGCAGTCGGCCTGATCTGAGACAAAAAAGGAAGCAGGCTCGCCATGGGCGAACCTGCTTCCTTGAACTAGGTAACGGCAATGTAACCCGCTAATCAGGGTCCCGCTTATGATGGTTGCTTCAACTCCTGCTCCAGCTTAACGCTGATCGCCACCTTGTAAAGGATGGTCAGGATCAGAAAACCGGTGGCCCATACGGCGGCGGTGATCCCCAACTCCTGGACGGTGGGGTAGTACTCGGTGACCCCGCCCAGCGGATTGGGGACAAAGCCGCCCAGCACCATCCCCAGACCCTTGTCGATCCAGAGGGAAAGGAAGATCAAGAGGCAGGAGAGGCCCAGCATGATATCGGATTTGCGGGAGCGGGCCATCAGGATCAGAATGATGCCGATGATCCCGATCAGTACCGACAGGCGCATGTAGATCGCCAGGTTGTTATAAACCGTGTCACCCTGCTGCAGGCCCCAGAAGAGGTAGGCCTTGGTGTAGATCTTACTGGGATACTGGCTGTAGAAGGCGGAGAAGAATTCACAACCCAGGAAGAAAAAGTTGATCACCGCCGCGTAAGTGATGATGGTTACCAGCTTGTCCTTGGCCACCCGGCCCACCCGGAACAGGGTGTTGCGCTCCAGGATCAGGGCCACCAGCAGCAGCAGGGCCGGGCCGGCGGCAAAGGCCGAGGCCAGGAAGCGGGGGGCCAGAATGGCGGTGAGCCAGTAGTCACGACCCGGCAAACCGGCATAGAGAAAAGCGGTTACGGTGTGGATACTGACAGCCCAGGGGATGGAAAGATAGATAAAGGGCTTGACCCAGTTGGCGTACTTGACCCCCTTGTACTCGGCGCTGAGAATCGCCCAGCCGCAGACCAGGTTCAAGGCCAGATAACCGTTAAGGACGATCATATCCCAGAAGAGCATGGACTGGGGGGTGGGATGGAGCAGCACGTTCAGGGCCCGCATCGGCTGGCCCAGGTCGGCGATGATAAACATCAGACACATGATGACGGCGGCAATGGCCATGAACTCGCCCAGGATGGTAATCCGGCCGAAATCCTTATAGTTATGCAGATAATAGGGCAAAACCAGCATCAAACCGCCGGCGGCGACCCCGACCAGGAAGGTAAACTGGGAGATATAAAGCCCCCAGCTCACATCCCGGCTCATCCCGGTGATCCCCAGGCCATAGTTCCACTGCTGGGCGTAGAAGGCACCACCCATGGCCATCACGGCCAGCAGAAAGGCGACCCAGGTCCAGTATCCCTTACTCCCCTGTAGTGCTTTTTCAATCATGACGGCTCACCTTAAATGATATAGAAAACGGATGGATAGGTTCCCAGGGACGGGCGTCGCTGGATCGTGAACTTCTCCCGCAGCACCCGGCTGATTTCCGAATTGGGATCGTTGAGATCACCAAAGAACATGGCGCCATGGGGGGCGGCCAGCTCCACACAGGCCGGCAGTTCCCCCACCGCCAGACGCTCGGTGCAGAAGTTGCACTTCTCCACCACTCCCCGGGTCCGGGCCGGATATTTCTGGTTCAACTCGCGGATAAAGGGGCGGTCCTTATCGTCGGTACCCCGGGGGTCGCGCCAGTTGAAGCTCCGGGCCCCGTAGGGACAGGCCGCCATGCAGAACCGGCAGCCGATGCAGCGATGGTAATCCATCCCGACAATCCCATCCTCCTTCTTGAAGGTGGCCTTGGTGGGGCAGGCCCGCACGCAGGGGGGCTTGTCGCAGTGGTTGCACAGGGTCAGAACCGGTAAGCCCTGCAGTGCGGGGCTCTGGCGGTGGTGGGTATCTTTAACGAAAACATTTTCAAATTTTTCGTTCCAGAGCCACTTGATCTCATCCTTGGCGTTGCGGAAATCGGGCACGTTATGAATGGAGTGGCAGGCCTCGATACAGCGTTGGGCCAACCCCCGGTTTTCGGCAAACTTGCGAATATCGATCGCCATCCCCAAACGGGTGCCGTCGGTACTCTTCTTGGCGGCACCGAAGCGGGCCAAGCCGGCGGCCTCGGCCTCTCCGCCGAGCAACGATTGAAAGGCGGAGGTGGAGCCGATCCCGGCGGCTGCCGCAACTCCGGCCAGTTTAAGAAAATCTCGCCTGTCCTTCTTCATCTTTATCTGGCCTCCTTGGTCGGTTCGAGATGGCATCCCCAGCAGTCCGGCGTAACCGCCGCGTAATTGTGGCACTCATCGCAGAATTTCTTCTTGTCGTCATGACAGTTCATGCAACCTTTCTGCAAGCTGCGATCATAGCGCAGGCCGCTGGCGGTAACCCCGGTGCGCTGGCCACTCTTACGCAGGATATCGTCGCGCCACTCGTGGAGCAGGACCATGTGGGATTCCCGCATAAACTGGGTATCGCGCACACACTCCTCATACTCGGCGGGTTTCTCAAGATCTGGTGGCTGCTGGGCCTTGCCGGCGTTGTACCAGATAGCAAAGGTCATCAGACCGACAAAAACTATCAGAGATGGGATGATTCGTCCGCTGCCGTACATGTTTTAACCCTCCATTCCTGCCAGGGGCTCGGCCCGCAGGTCAGTTTCCCGCTCTTTTTCCCCCTCCATAATGAGGGCGTTGCCGACCAGTTCCGATACCCCGCAAACCGCGACCTCGGGGTTCCAGTATGTATTAAGGGCCAGCAGGGTGGCCCGGTCGATGGCGCAGACGCAGGAGAGCATGTTGACCCCATGGCGCTCGGCCACATATTTGACCGCGTTGGCTCGGGGCAGGCCGGCCCGCATCCGCAGATCCATGATCTCGCCGGTATTGAGGCCGGTGCCGCTGCCGCAGCAGAAGGTTTTTTCCCGGATGGTGTTTTCCGGCATATCGTAGTAGTTGTTGCAAACGCTGTTCAGGATGTGGCGCGGTTCCTCCAGCAGCCCCATGCCCCGGGAGGTGTTGCAGGAGTCGTGGAAGGTCACCACCCGGTGATCGTTGCGGCTCTTGTCGATCTTGAGCCGGTTGTTCTTGATCAGGTCGGCGGTGAACTCGCTGATATGAACCATCTTGGTGGAGGCGGCGTTCTCGAACACGGTGCCGGTGATGGGCGAACGCGGGGTCTCCAGGAAGTCGGGCGGACCGTTCATGGTCCCCATGTACTGATGAATCACCCGCCACATGTGGCCGCATTCGCCGCCCAGAATCCACTTGACCCCCAGGCGCTTGGCCTCGGCGTACATCTTGCCGTTGAGCTTTTTCATCAACTGGTTGTTGGTGAACAACCCGAAGTTACCGCCCTCGGAGGAGTAGGTACTGATCGTGTAATCCAGGCCGATATGCTCGAAGAGCAGGATATAGCCCATGAAGGTGAAGATCCCGGGGTCGGCGAAGACGTCCGCCGAGGGGATGACGAAGAGGATTTCCGCCCCCTTGCGGTTGAAGTTGAGATTTTGCAACCGCACCCCGGTGGCCTCTTCGATATCATCGAGGAGGAACTCGGCGTTCTCCTTGAAGGTGTGGGGCTGGAGACCGAGATGGTTGCCGGTGCGGTTGGAGTTGGCGGCCGGCTCCAGGATCCAGTTGGTGTTGACCCCCACCAGATGGAGCAGTTCGCGCCCCATCATGGTCACCTCGGCGGTATCAATGCCGTAGGGGCAGAAGACCGAGCAGCGCCGGCACTCGGTGCACTGATAGAAGTACATGAACCACTCTTTCAGGACCTTGAAGGTCATGGGCCGGGCCCCGGCGATCTCGCCCAGGATCTTGCCGGCCAGGGTGAAGTCGTTGCGATAAACCGAGCGAAACAGCTCGGCCCGCAGCACCGGCATGTTTTTGGGGTCGCCGGTGCCGAGGAAGAAGTGGCATTTATCGGCGCAGGCGCCGCAACGCACGCAGCAATCCATGAAGATCTTCAGGGAACGGAATTTATCCAACCGCTCCTTGATCCCGTCGATGATGATCTCCTTCCAGTTTTCCGGAAGCTTCCAGTCGTCGCTCTCCACGTCCCATTCCCGAGGCTCGCCGAAGAGTCCGGGCAGGTTTTTGCCGTGGTATTCGGCGATGCTCTTCTTGGCCGGATAGCAGTAGTTACCGGGCTTGAAGACCGCCTCCACGTCCCACCAGTTGCGGGTGGGCACGGCGCCGGTCATCAGGGACGGCTCCTTGACCACCTTCACTTTCATTTCCGCTGCTTTGGTATCTGCCATTGTCGTCGTTCCTTATCTGAAGTTTTTAGCAAACAAGGCTTTCTCTCGGAGCAGCCGTCTGCCTGGCACCCCTACTTATCCGTGTTTTCCTCGGCGGCCGGAGCTTCTTCCTCCGGAGCGGCGGCCGGCAACTCCTTCTCCACGGGGAGTCCCGCGTCAACCATGAACTCGCGGAACTCGTCCTCGTAAGAGGCGTAGGAGTGGGGCTTGATCTTGGGGTCGTTCCAGGGGTTGACGTGATGCACCATCCGGCTGTTGTTGGCCATGTTGCGGGTGGGACTCATGAAGATCCCGCCCAGGTGCATCAGCTTGCTGAAGGGGAAGTAGGCCATCAGCACGGAGACCAGAAAGACGTGAACGAAAAAGATAACCCCGATCTCACCATTGATGCTGGGCGAAAAGGTGGCCAGGCCCACGGCCAGTTCCTTGACCGTGACCACGTCGGTCCGGAAAACATGGCGCATCAGGATGCCGCTCAGGCCGATGGCAAAGATCAGCAGCAGGGGGAAGTAGTCGGCGGGCAAGGAGATGTAGCGCAGGTAGGGCCGCACCAGCCGCCGCAGGAAGAGGAAGGAGACCGCCGCCAGCAGAATGAAGCTGCTCTGGTAGATGGTGGTGGCCCCCACCTCGAGGAAGCCGTCAATAAACTCCAGCGGCAGGATAAAGGAGGCAACGGGATCGGTGAAGAGCCGCATATGGCGCAGGACAATCACCAGGAAGCTGTAATGGAAGAGCAGGGCGAAGAGCCAGAGCCATTTATTGGAGCCGTAGGCCAGCTTGGGACCGTCATGGATCGAGGCCCTGGTGTTACGGAACAATGAGCGGAAGAGCAGGATCTCCAGGGCCATCCGGCCAACCACCCCGGCTTTGGTGGACGGGCAATCAAGCTTGTTCTGCTTGATCCAGGGCAGGGAGTTTGCCTGCCCGCAGGTGGTGGGGATGCGGAAGGGCACCGGCGACTTGGCCCACTCCACAATCTTGTAGATAAAGCCTCCCAGGAAGATGGCAAATGCCAGGTAGGGAAGCACTATCCCAAGCAGGCTTTGCCCACCGGGAACCTGAGCCACCACCAGGGCGACCAGGATCAATGCCACGACCGCGATCAGGGCTTTCAGGACTCTCATTGACCGTTACCTCGCTTCGTTGCTGTGAATATTAAGAGGATGAACATCCGCCATTAACTTCGTGGTATCATCGGCCAGACCAGCCGCGGGGCAGCCGTGCTGGGTCAGCATATGATTCATGCTTTTGTATTCATTGAGTTGGGTCTTGTAGAGCCGCTCCCGACAAGCCATATAGAGGTCGAAAACCTGAAGGGCCACGGTGTCCAGGGTGTCGTGGAGCTGCTCCCAGTCAACGGAGCCCGCTTCCACGGCGCGGTCGCGGCTGACCGCCTTGCGGATCACCCCCTTGAGGTCATAGACAAAAGCCACCGCCGAGGCGGGAGTGAAGGTCTGAACCGCCCGAATCTTGATAAAGTCTTCCAGGGCCGGGCGCAACTGATCGAACTGGGGGGTGTCGTGATCGAAAAGGAGAGAGTAGAGAGTGGTGAGGGTGTGGCGGGTGCTGTAACCCACCGGATTGGCGAAGCGATCCTGTTCTCGTTTGAAGATGGCGGCGGCATCCTCGGAATAACTGTCCAGCACCAGATTGACCCAGCGCTCCTGAATATCCCCCTTGTTGTCCCGCAGGAACTCAAACAACCGCATCCCCTTCTCCCTCCTCCCTTATGGCCGCCTCCCACCTCTATCCAGCGGCCATTCTGAATTGTCATTCAGAATTTAAGGGGCATTGGTAGCATGTTTGCCAGGGGATTTCAAGACAAAAAAAACGGATTTCAGGTAATGGTGTCAATCAGCAGTCCCGCCTCCTCTTCCAGGTTGCGAAGCAGGGCCGGCAGCTCTTCGAAGGTAACCTGGAGGTCGCTGGCCACCCGGCACTCCGTGTCACCGGTGCAGTCGTAAACATCCAGCTGATAGCCTTCATCGGTTCGCGTGAGGAGCAACCGCAACAAAATTCCATGGTTTTCAAAGTTGCGATTGGCCTGTTCCACCTGCCGCCGCACCTCATGTTCCTCTTCCGGCCGCAGGCGATGCCGCCGGGGAGGCGGCCGCTCCTCTTGCCGGTTGCGGTTCCAGCCCTGTTTGAAGGCCCCGATCCTGGCGATGGCCGGGATGGCAAAAACCGCTTCCACCTTGCGTTCCTTGCGGAACGGGTCCACCGGCACAACCCGGGGAAATTTGAATTCATCCGAGATAACCATGCAAGCAGCCTCAAAAAGGTTGGCGACCCAGATCCCGGCCGCGGGCAGCAAGCCTCCTCCTGCTTAATCTTTCGGCATAATCACCTGCCTGGTTAACTGTTTTCCCGCTGCAACGACTTCCTACAGGGTAAGCTCCATCCCCTCCCGGGCGCAGAACACCTCCAGTCCGTCGCGCTGCCCCCCGTAGCGCAGGGCCAGCTGGTCCAGCTGATCATCGCTGCGGTCGGGATCGTGGTGGAAAAGCGCCAGCCGTTTGACCCCGGCCCGGGAGGCCGCCGCCAAGGCGTACTCAAAGGAGGAGTGGCCCCACCCCACCTTGGCCGGAAAAAACTCCTCTTCGGTGTATTGGGTGTCGTGAATCAACAGATCGGCGCCGGTGAAAAAATCGGTCACCAGCCGGTTCTGCTCCGCCGCCACCTCCTCCCCTTCCCGAGCCATCTCCTCATCATAGGAAGGATCGGCGGGATCGGTGATAAACAGGTTGCGGTAGGGTTCGGTGTCGTAGGCGGTGCAGAATACCTTGCCGCCATACTCGATCCGGTAGCCCAGGCAGAGAACCGGATGGTTGAGGTAGCGGGTCACCAGGGTAATGCCATCACCCAGGTCCAGCCGCCCCTCCTTGAGCTCGACATAATCGACCTCGGCCGCCAGTTCTACCTCCCGAACCGGGAAATAGCGATAGGTCAACTGGCCGCCGACAATCCCCCGCAGGGTATCCTGCTCGTAGCTGACCGGGCCGTGGACGGTGAGGCGGTTGCCCGGCACATAGATGGGGACAAAGAAGGGGAAGCCCATGATATGGTCCCAATGGGTATGGGTCAGAAAGATGGCGAGATCCAGAGCCCCCCGTTTGAAATCGTGGGCCATTATGTGGTTGCCCAACCCCCTTAAGCCCGAGCCGGCATCGATGATCAGCAGGCGGTTGTCAAGTTCGGGAAAACGGACTTCGATACAGGCGGTATTACCCCCATAGCGGACCGTCTCCGGCCCCGGGCAGGGCACCGAACCCCGCACCCCCCAAAATTTCACCTTGATGCTCATTTCTGCCCCCTCCTTTTTTGCAACCTGGCTCCGCCTCAAACTAGGCGGCGGCGGCCACCGCCAGGAATATCTTAGCCTTTTCGATCTCCTGGCGCACCTCGGAATCCAATTCCGTCAGGGTTTGCCGGTTGACCCCCCAGGTACGGGCCAGAATCTTCAGGGCCTCCCGATCGGGATAGCGGTTGCCGGCCGACCCCAGGCCCAGCAGATTAACATAGGCGTCGGCCAGGGAGACCAGGCCGGTCAGGGCGGCCTTCTCCCCTTCGGGGCTCTCCCGCTCGGCCTCGACAATGCGATGATGACCGGCCAGCAGCTCCACCAGGCCGGGACTCAGTTGCCACTTTTCGCCGATCATCCGCCCCACCCGGCAGTGATCCAGGCCCAAAACCGCCACCTCGACCCGATCCAGGGGCACCCGCTTGGTGGCGGCCAGCTCCAGGATCCGGCCATACTCTTCCGGGAAGCAGGCGTTTAAAGGAATTTTGCCCAGATCGTGCAGCAGGCCGGCGACAAAAAACTCCTCCCGCTGCTGCCGGACGATGCCCCGCCGGGCCGCCAGGGACTTGGCGGTGACCCCCACTCCCAGGGAGTGGGTCCAGAACTGGTCCATATCCAGGGCGTGAAATGAATCGGTCCGGCCCAAACTGCCCAGAACGGCCGTACTCAGAGCCAGATTTTTAACGGTGTTGATGCCCAGCATGATGATGGCCCGGGTCAGGGAGCCGATCTGATTGGGCAGGGAGTAGTAGGCGGAATTGATCAGCCTGAGAACCTGGCCGGTGAGTACCGGATCCAGATAGATAACCCGATTGAGGTCATTGGGCGAAGTATCGGGCTGGTTGCAGATCTCCAACACCTTGGTGACGGTGGTGGGGAGACTCGGCATCCGATCGATAAATTCACGAATCAGCTTTTCCTGCCGCTCGCCGGCCACACACCCCCCTCGTCAGTGAACAGGGAGCAGGGCGGCAGAAACCGCAAAGCCCACCGCCGCGCCGCGGCTTATTCCACCGCCTGGCCCCCGTTAAAGGCAACCGCCTCCCGGTACTTTACCCCACTGCCGCCGAAAATGTCCAGGGCGCTGCCGATGGTGGCATCCAACCGGTCGCGTCCCAACTCACGGATACGATACATGTCGGCCATGGTTGCCACCCCGCCGGCATAGGTGGTGGGCAAGGGGGAATGCTGACCCAGCAGGTCCAGCAGATCCTCGGCCACCCCGGCGCACTTGCCCTCCACATCCACCGCGTGGATCAGGAACTCAGCGCAGTAGCGGGAGAAATAGTCCAGGGCGGCGGCATCCACCACCATCTCGGTAAACTTTTGCCAACGATCGGTGACCACCAGGTAGCGCCCGTCCCGCTTGCGGCAACTGAGATCAAGGACCAGCCGTTCCCGGCCCACGGAGCGCGCCAGGCGCTCCAGCCGTTCCTCCAGCACCCGGCCGTCACGAAAAACATAAGAGGTGACGATCACCGCCGCCGCCCCCCGCTCCAGCCATTCGGCAGCGTTGTCGGCGGTGATTCCGCCCCCGACCTGCAGCCCTCCGGGCCAGGCGGCCAGGGCCGAAGTCGCCGCCGCCCCATTACCCGGCCCCAGCATGATCACATGGCCACCCGTCAACCCGTCCCGCCGGTACATTTCGGCGTAATAGGCGGCGGGATGCTCGGAGGTAAAATTGGTGGTCAGGGCGTCCCGAGCGCTGTCGGACAGGGTGGAACCGACAATCTGCTTAACCCGACCGTCATGCAGATCGATACAGGGCCTAAACTTCATGGCCAGCCGGCTCAGCAGCCCTCTTTGACCATGAAGGTGATGGGGTCAAGCTGGAGGGCCCGACCGCCGCTCGCCCCACTGGTGGTGTCCTTGATGATATTGAGATCGATACATTCCGTGCCGGAGCCGGGCTGCAGCAGCACCACCGTGTCGAAAAGGTCATCCAGTTCGTGACAGGGGGCGGGCACCCCGGCGGGGCTGGTCCGCTCGTCGGTCCGATGACTCACCGCCGAAAACCAGAGTTGCAGGTCCATGGCCTGGGCCATCTCCTTGAGGTCGGCCAGCACCTGGTAGTCCACGGCGTTGAAGTCATAACCATCCACCACCACGCAGCCCGGCCGGATGATGTTCTGGTAGACCAGATCATTGAGCCGCTCTTCCAGCCGCGCCCGGTTGAAGGTGGACTCCTTGAAGGTCATGATCATCCGGTTGCGCATGATCTCGTCGTAGATTTCGTAAGGATTGTCCAGCTGGCAGCCGGCCACGATATCCTTGAAGATGTCATCATACCAGATCCGGGTCTTTTCCAGACTCTGGCCCACACTGACGTGCACCACCTGTTTACCGTGGAGCAGCGAATCAAGAGCGATCTGCACCAGCATGGCGGTTTTGCCCAACCCGGCCCGGGACATCACCAACCCCATACGCGAGTCAACTTTGCCCTCCACGGTGTTCAGATAGCGAATCGGATTTTTTTCTATCAAGTCCTGCTTAAGCATGGCGGCGGTCTCCTACTTTTTTTCCTTCTCTTTTTTGGCCTCGGCGATCAGCTGCTCGGAGACACCTTTGGGCACCGGACGATAGGCGGCAAACTCCATGGTAAACTCCGCCTTGCCCTGGGTCAAGGAGCGCAGGTCGGTGGAATAGCCAAACATCTCGGAAAGCGGCACCTCGGCCTCGATCACGGTGTAATCTTCCTCCTCGGTGGTGCCGATGATCATCCCCCGCCGCTGGTTGAGGCTACCCATGATCGAACCCTGGAACTCGGTGGGGCCTTCCGCCGCCACCTTCATGATCGGCTCCAGAATAACCGGCTTGGCCTTGAGGTAACCTTCGCGGAAGGCGCCGATGGAGGCCAGCTGGAAGGCGACATCGGAGGAATCCACCGAATGGGCCGCGCCGTCGTTGATCACGCAGCGCACCCCGGTGATCGGAGCGCCGATCAGCACCCCCTTCTCAATGGCCTTGTGGAAGCCCTTGTCGCAGGAGGAGATAAATTCCCGGGGAATTACCCCGCCGACCACCTTGTCGACGAACTCGTAATCGCCCTCCTCCAAGGGTTCCATGTAACCGCCAACCCTGGCGAACTGGCCGCTGCCGCCGGTCTGTTTCTTGTGGGTGTAGTTGAATTCGGCCCGCTGGGTGATCGCCTCCCGGTATGCCACCTGGGGCGCGCCGACCTCGACCAGGGCGCTGTACTCCCGCTTCATCCGCTCAATATAGACCTCCAGATGCAGCTCGCCCATGCCGGAGATGATGGTTTCGTTGGTTTCGGCATCGACAAAGGTCTTGAAGGTGGGATCTTCCTTGGTGAACCGGTTGAGGGCCTTGGACATGTTGACCTGGGCCTTGTTGTCGACGGGCTTGATCGCCAGCGAGATAACCGGATTGGGCACATGCATCGAACTCATCGAGTAGTTGACGGTCCCATCGGTGAAGGTGTCGCCAGAGGCGCAATCCACCCCGAAGAGGGCCACGATATCGCCGGCACCCGACTCCTCGATCTCCTCCATCTGGTCGGCGTGCATCCGGACCAGGCGGCCGATCTTGATCTTCTTGCCGGTGCGGACATTGACGATGGAATCACCCTTTTTCAGGGTGCCCTGGTAGGTCCGCAGATAGGTGAGCTGGCCGTAGCGGCCATCCTCCAGCTTGAAGGCCAGGGCCACGGTGGGATCCTTGGGGTCGTTACTCACCCGCATCTCGGCCTCGTCTTTGTCCAGATCGAGGGCGAAGTTATCGACTTCGGTGGGATTGGGCAGGTAGTAACCGACCCCGTCCAGCAAGGCCTGAACCCCCCGGTTTTTGTAGGCCGAACCCATCATTACCGGGGTCAACTCCAGGCGCAGAGTGCCCTTGCGAATGGCTTTGCGGATCATCTCCTCGGTGGGAGTGCCCTCCAGAACCGCTTCCATCAGCTCATCGGAGAACATCGAGGCGGCATCGAGCAGGGCCTCACGCTTCTCTTCCGCTTCATCTTTCAGGTTGTCGGGAATATCGGCCTCACGAATGATCTCACCGTTATCCCCCTCAAAGTAGAGGGCCTTCATGCTGACCAGGTCCACCACCCCGGCCAGATCGGCCTCCAGACCGATGGGCACCTGGATGGCCACGGCGTTGAGGTTGAGCTTGTCCCGCAACTGCTGGATAACCCGGTCGGGGTTGGCTCCGGTGCGATCACACTTGTTGATGAAGGCGATCCGGGGCACCCGGTAGCGGGTCATCTGGCGATTAACCGTAATACTCTGGGATTGGACCCCGCCCACCGAGCAAAGCACCAGGACGGCGCCATCCAGCACCCGGAGGGCCCGCTCCACCTCGATGGTGAAGTCGACGTGGCCGGGGGTGTCAATGATATTGATCGAGTATCCCTTCCAGTCGCAGTAAGTGGCGGCCGAAGCGATGGTGATCCCCCGTTCCCGCTCCAGCTCCATGGAGTCCATGGTGGCGCCGACGCCGTCCTTGCCTCGCACTTCATGGATGGCATGGATCCTCTGGGTGTAGAAGAGAATCCGTTCGGTCAGGGTGGTTTTGCCCGAGTCAATATGGGCGCTGATCCCGATATTCCGGGCTTTGGCCAGGTCTCTCATGGTGCTTTCCTCGTTTGATTCCGTTATCCGTTGTTCATGCGGTTTATGCTTGTCAGCCGGAAAAAAAGCGGCCCCGCAATTCGGAGCCGCCAGGCACAGCATTGTTGACGAAACAGGGACTTTTACCGTCGACCGGCGGAGTTGTCAAGAGTAAAAGGTAAAAAGGGAGGAAAGCCGACTCGTTAGCGGTCGCAGAGAAAAAAGGTCCGTCCCGCCGCAAGAGGGCGAAACGGACCTCGCATTACTGGTGCCGGGACCAGGATTCGAACCAGGGACACTCGGATTTTCAGTCCGATGCTCTACCGACTGAGCTATCCCGGCAAGTTGCTGAAAGTGAATGCGCTATTTATTGAAAAGAGGCCGCAATGTCAAGAAGTTTTACGAGTCCCCGCCAAACCCCTTCCGCGCCCCTGGCCCTAACCGGGGGGAGTGGGGACTATTTAAGCTCCTCGTCGTCCTCCAAACTAAGTCCCAAGTCGAGTTCCTCGTCATCGCTCTCCAGCCGGAGGCCCGAGTCGGAAATCTCCGGGGCCGGAGGAGGCTGCGGGGGCGCTGCCCCGGCAGCGGGCTGATCAAACAGTCCGGCAATATCCTCGATCTCACCGCCGCCGGACTGCTCCTGCCGCTCGCCATAAACCAGATCCATCAGGTCGGTGAGGCCATCGGCATCATCTTCCCGGCCCGACTCCTCGGCCGCCAGATCCGGTTCATCGCCCCCGGACTCCAGGCCCAGTTCCAGCTCGTCACCGCCGGGCTCCCAAGAGAGTTCCAGCTCATCGGCCCCAGGGGTTTCCAGGGTCAGCTCCAGTTCATCAGCCCCAGGGGGTTCGGCGGGGGCGGCGACCGCGTCCAGATCCAGTTCCTCAGCCGGGGGAGCCACAGACTCAGGGGAACGCTCGGCCCCCTCGGCGGCGGGAAGATTTCCCAAGTCAAACTCATCGCCGGATAGCTCTTCACCCAACTCCAGCTGGTCGCCAACGGCTGGCTCCTCCTCCAGGCCCAATTCAATGCCGGATGCCTCCAGGGAGAACTGATCTTCAGCGGCGGGCAGTTCCCCTAAGTCGAGCTCATCTCCGACGGACGCCTCCGTCTCCAAAGTCAATTCATCGGCGGCGGAGCCGGCGGCCGGAGCCGGCTCAAGTTCAGCGGGCTCGGCCCCCAACTCATCCAGGTCGAATTCATCGCTGGCCAGCTCCGCCGCCAGCCCCAAACCGCCGCCGGCATCTTCAGGGCTCAACTCAAGCCCCTCAGCACTGACCTCGCCTCCCAAATCAAACTCATCGGGTTCGCCAACTCCCAGAGGGGCAAATTGCCCCCCGGCATCATCCTCGATCACCGCGGCCGGCCGCAGAACCGCCACCAGAAAAGCCGGGGAGACCGCGCGGGAAACAGGACCTCCCAGGGCGGCGGCGACTTCAGCCAGGGAGCGGCCACATTTATCGCAGCTTTCTTCCCTGTCAAAGGAGATGTAACCACACTTGGGACAACGCATCGAATAACCCCCTCAATGCTTTTTTTATGCCACGCGGGGCGGGACCGACAAAAAAATGGAACCATGACAGCTTAGCCCAAAACCCGACGCTCGGTCAAGAAAATCGCTAACCGAAGGCTCCTCTTCGGCGGCGGGGTGACGGCCTCCTCTTTCCACGGTTGCAAAAGGTGGGCGCTCCGGCTATTTTGCCAGCGTTAGTCCCGGCCTGCACCAAAAACAAGGCCAGACCCAAGGAGCAACCATGCAAAAAATAATCTGTCGATCCCTGGCCGCGGCCCTGATTCTCCTGCTGCTGGGCCCGTTATCGGCCTGCGCGTCCCGGCAACACCAGGTCAGGCACCTGGCGTTCGACGTGGGCATCCTGAGCCCGGGGAACAGCGAACTGGAGGTCATGGCGATCATGGGTCCCCCGGATATTCGCCGTCCGGCCCCGGAAGGCGGGGAAGAATGGCTATACCTGGAAAGCCACCGGAGCCGGCTGGGCCGAGAAGAGTTTCACCTGGCCCGGGCCAACTTCCGCCAAGGCCGACTGGTCGAAGCCGTCTACCGGGCCCTGACCCGGGAAGAGTTCGGGGCCTACAACGAGCAACCGTGGCCAGGGCAATGAGAAACGGCTACGAAAAACTCCGGGCTCGCCTGGTTGAGGAGCAGCTTCTGCCCCGCGGGATCCATGACCCCGCCGTGCTGGCGGCCATGGCCGCCGTCCCTCGCCATCTCTTTGTGGAAGAGGCGCTGCGCCCCCAGGCCTATGGAGATTTCCCACTGCCCATCGGCGAGGGGCAGACCATCTCCCAGCCCTATATCGTGGCCCTGATGACCCAGTTGCTGGAGTTGACCAAGGAGGACCGGGTGCTGGAGATCGGCACCGGCTGCGGCTATCAGGCGGCGGTCCTGGCCGCCATCTGCCGTCAGGTTTATACGGTGGAGCGGATCAAACCCCTGCTGGCCCGGGCCCGGCGGACCTTCGACCGGCTGCAGCTTTTCAATATTCTCAGCAAGGCCGATGACGGCACGGAGGGTTGGGCGGAACACGCCCCCTTCGACAAGATCATCGTTACCGCCGGCGGACCCAGCATCCCCGCGCCCCTGACTGAGCAATTGGCCGACCCCGGGGTGCTGGTTATGCCGGTGGGCGACCGCGACCTCCAGGCCTTGACTGTCCTGCGTAAACAGGCTGGCGAGATCACCAGCCGGATCGAGGAGCGGGTCCGTTTCGTCAAGCTGCTGGGCGCCCACGGCTGGAAGACGGAATGAGCACTCCCGATAACGGCAAGGCTCCGGGCCTGCTGCGCCGGGCCTACGACCGCTGCCTGAGCTGGATGGCCCGGCCCGGCGGGGTTTGGGTGCTGTTCGGGGTGGCGGTGGCGGAATCCTCCTTTTTCCCGATCCCCCCCGATCTGTTTTTGATGGCCCTGGCCATGGCCATCCCGGCCAGGGCCTTCCGTTTTGCCCTGATCTGCACGGCGGGTTCGGTCCTGGGGGGGATCCTGGGCTACGGAATGGGCTACTTCTTCATGGACCTGATCGGCCACCAGATCCTGGCCTGGTACGGGCTGGTCGACCAATACACGGCGGTGCAGAGCCTCTACCGGCAGTACGACGGCTGGGCGGTGGGGGCCGCCGGCTTCACCCCCCTGCCCTACAAGCTCTTCACCCTGACCGCCGGGGCCTTCGAAATCAATTTCGCCACCTTCTGCCTGGCTTCCTTGCTCTCCCGCGGAGCGCGGTTCTTCCTGGTGGCGGCCTTTATCTACTACTTCGGCCCCCCCATTCGCACCTTCATCGAACGCTACTTCAACCTGCTGACCATCGTCTTCCTGCTGCTGCTGATCGGGGGCTTCATCGCCTTCAAGGCCCTGTAGCCCAGGGTCAACCCACCGCCGATTTACCCGGTACTCTGCATGGCGGCGGCGATGCCGTTGACGCTGAGGAAGAGGGCATCGCGCAGGGCCTCCCGCTCCTCGCCGCCCGAGGCGTGGAACCGGCCCAACAGTTCCACCTGTAACAGGTTGAGTACGTCGGCATAGGGGTTACGCAGTTCGATGGAGCGCTGCAGAACCGGATCGGCGTCCAAAAGTTCCCGTTCGCCGATCAACTGCAGCAGGGCGGTCCGGGCCGCCGCGAAATCATCACCGATCTGGCGGTGAAACTTGTCGCCGACCCCGGGGGCCAGCTCGGCATAGTGTTTAGCGATCTCCAGCCGGGCCCGGGCCAACTCCTGACGGGCGTTGTCCACCACCATCCGGAAAAAGGGCCACTCCTCGTACATCCGCCGCAGTCGCTCCCCGCCCCCCTCTTCCTGAAGCTGCAAAGCCAGGGCCGCCCCGGTACCGTACCAGCCCGGCACAATATAGCGGGTCTGGGTCCAGGCAAAGACCCAGGGAATGGCCCGCAGGCCATCCAGGTCCACCTCGCCGGCCGCTTTCCGGGAAACCGGCCGGGAAGCGATGGGCAGACGGCTGATCTGTTCAATGGGGGTGATTCTGGTGTACCAAGCCCAGAAGTCGGGAGCGCGGACCAGGTTGCGGTAGGCCTCCATCCCGGCGGTGGCCAGCCGCTCCATCACCACCGCGCCCCAGGCGGCCACCTCCCCCCCCTGGGTACCGCTTGCCGCTTTTCGATCAACGGCGACAGCACCGGCCCGCAGCATGGCGTTGACGATCTGCTCCAGATGGCGGCGGGCAATTTCGGGGAAGGCGTAACGGAAGGTGATCACCTCCCCCTGCTCGGTGAAGCGGATGCGCCCATTATGGACCACCGGCGGTAGAGCCATGATCGCCTGATTGGCCCGGCCGCCCCCCCGGCCCACCGAGCCGCCCCGACCATGGAACAGCCGCAATTCGATGCCGTACTCCCGACAGACCGAACCCAGCCGCTCCTGGGCCCGGTGCAGGGCCCAGTTGGCCATCCAGTAGCCGCCATCCTTGTTGCTGTCGGAATAACCCAGCATCACCTCCTGGAAATCCCCACGGGCCGCCAGGTGGGCGCGGTAAACCGGGTTGGCAAACATGCCGCGCAGTAACTGTTCGGCCAGCCCCAGATCCTCGATGGTTTCAAAGAGGGGCACCAGATCCAGGCTGCTGACCACCATCCCCGCCCGCCGCGACCAGATCCCCGCCTCCTTGGCCAGCAGCATCACCTCCAGCAGATCACTGACCGCGTGGGTCATGCTGATGATATAGCTGCCCATGGCCGCCGGATCATGGCCTTGCAACTCCCCGATCAGCAAAAAGCTCTCCAGCAGTTCCCGGATCTCGGCCGGCAGTTCGCAGCCCCGGGGCAACAGGGGGCGCGGATTGGCCAGCTCGGCCGCCAGCAATTCCAGGCGACTTTTTTCATCCAGGGCACTGTAGTCGCCGGTTACCCCAGCCAGCCGCAACAGGGTGGCCACCCCCTCCTCGTGTACCCTGCTGTGCTGACGAAAATCCAAGGCCACCAGATGAAATCCGAAGGTCCGCACCTGGATCAGCAAACGCCCCAGGCGACCATGGCTTACCAGTCGCCCGAAACCGCTCTCCTTAAGGCTCTCGGCCAGCAGATGCAGATCCGCCAACAGGGCCGGGCTGTCATAAGCGTCGGCCCCGGAAGCGGGCAAATGATGCTCCTCGGCCTGCCGCTGAAGTTGCTGCAGACGAACCATCATATAGCTGATTTTCAGGCGATAGGGCTCATAGCGGTAGTGGCGGCTGCGGTTTTCATCCAGGGACAAGCGGGCGGCATCCTCCTCGATTGAGCGCAGCAGAGCCACCGGCGGATGCTGGCGGCCGGAAAGACTCAACTCCCGGCGCAACTCCCGCAGCTCCTCCTGGTAGAGCCGCAACACCACCCGTCGCTGATAAAACCAGGTTCGGCGGGTAACCTGGGCGGTAACAAAGGGGTTGCCATCCCGATCGCTGCCGATCCAGGAGCGGAAACGCAGGATGGCGGGCAGGACTGCGGGGGCCTCTCCGTAGTGCCGCTGGAGGGCGGCGCGCAGGTCCTGGTAAATTCTGGGGATGGTGTTCCAGATGGCGTTGCGCACAAAATAGAGGCCGCTCTCCACCTCATCATCCACCGTGGGACGGACCATCCGGATATCATCGGTGGCAAGCAGCAGGCTGATCTGGTTGGCAATCTCGGTGAGAATCTCTTCCCGCTCCTCGGCCGGGGCCTCTTCCGCTCCCAAACGGTCCAGCAGAGCGGCGATCCTCTTCTGCTTATAGAGGATGCTGCGGCGGCGGGCCTCGGTGGGGTGGGCGGTGAGGGTGGGTTGGATATCGAGCCGGGAGACCAGCTCCAGCACCTGGGGCAGGGTCAAACCCTGTTCCTTGAGGACGGCCACCGCCTCCTCGATCGATTCACGGGGAGGGCCGCCCTGCTCGCCCAAAGCGCCGGCCCGGCGGCGCGATCGGGTGATCTCCATCTGCTCCACCTTGTTAACCAGGTGAAAGAAGACGGTATAGGCCTGCAGCACCTGCACAATCTCGCGGCAATCGAGATCGGCAAGCAGCCGGGCCACCCGCAGGCGCAGCTCCGGTCGATTTTCCCGGATGGCCCGGCGGCAGAGCAGACGCAACTCTTCCACCCGAGCCAGGATCTCCTCCCCCCGTAACTCCCGGATAATCCGGCCCAGGACACTACCCAGCAGCCTGACCTGGCTGGAAAGTGAACCCAAAGCGCCCGACTCCGGAACCCCAAGCTCGTCTAGAAGAAAACCGGTGGAGGGGGTCATGGCTCGGCAACTTCCGTTGCAAGGCACTGGCGGGCGCACATCTTGATCGCCTCGGCCAGGGCGGGGCTGAGGGGGGCCCGCAGCACCAGCAATTCGGCCTTTTCACCGGCCTCATCCATCCGAAAAAGCTCCGGGCACAACTCGACGCACCCCCCGCAACCATTACACCCGTGGGTATCAAGAACAATAGTAAACAGCGGATCAGTCATAAACAATCCTAACAAGATTTAGAAAGTTGCCGACGGAAGAACCCGCCGACTAATGGCAGCGAATACAGGTGGCGCCGCCGGAGGCCTTGCGCAACCTGTCGGCCTGGGTGGCACTCCAACTGGAACCATGGGGGTTGACCCCGGCCGGGCCGCTTTTGGCGCTGTGGCACTGGATGCAGGTGTCGCCGCTGGGGTGACAGGCCTGGCAGGTTTGCAGGTTGCGCCGGGCCTCCCGGGCATGCTCCCGTCCCCAGGCATGCATGCTGGGGGCCACGGTACCGGAACGGTGGCAATCATCGCAACGCTCCAGTGAACCCGACCCGCGATAATCCTGGTGGATGGCGGCAATATCGGCACTGTCGAGGCCAAGCCCGAAGACCCGGCGGTGGGAGGGGCTGGCGGCCCGGCCAAGATGGCTGGTACGACTTCTGAAATCACTGTGGCAGGCATTACAGGAGGCCGGCTCGTGGCAGCTGGCACAGAGCCGGGGATTGGTCCGGGCCGCCACCGGATGGGTAACCCGAAAATCTCCGCGATGGACATTGAGCAGACTGCCGCCGAACTTGCCCATCTCCTGGGCCGGCCCCTGCACGTGACACTCCAGGCAGTAGTTTTGCTGGTGGCAGCCGGCGCAATCAAGTTGACGATTTTTGGCGAAGGGCCCGTGATTGAAGCCCCAGAGGGGACCGTGGGTGTTGACCATTCCGGGAAATTTAACCTGCTCGGTAAACTCAGGATCGTGACACTGGTTGCAGGAGCGCGGCTCGGGGGTGACGGTGGGGCTGTCCGGCAGGTGACAGGTGGTACAGGGCGAACCGGCGAAAACCAGGTAACGATGTTGATCGTGGTCAAAGGTGAACTGGTAGTCCTCGGTCTGGGCAAAAGCGGTCAACGGCAGCAGCCACAGCAGGGCAAAGAAGAGACTCGGCATGGACAACTTTATCACGATCACAGCTGCGATCCTCTTAAAAAGTGGCGTTCAGGCGCAAGGTCGCGCGGTTTTGGTAACCCCAGTAGCCACTGCTTTCACTCCGTTCCAGCCGGGTCAGCAGATCCAGATTTTGCCGCAAGCGGGCGGTAAGGTCCACCCAGAAACGGGTACTGTAGGTATTGTCCTCGAACTCATCCAACCGCCGCTCCAGGACGTCGATCTCCGCGCCCATGCCCCCCTGCAGCCTGGGGTTAAAGAGCCAGGCGACCCGAACCCGGGTGCCCTGCAGATCCTGCCCTTCGCCGGCATGCCGCCAGACGCCGCTCAGATAGCCGGAAAAGCGGGCGGTGCGAATCTTTTCGATCCCGGCTTCAACGACATCGGCATCATCAAACTCCTCGTAGATCTCCCGGGCATAACGGACAAAGCCGCGCAGGCCGGAACCGAGATAGTAATTAAGTTCGGCCATCGCCTCCTGGTATTTGCTGACCGCAAACACCGAATAGATCGAACTGGCCGAAAAGACCGGCAGGGAATAAAGATATTCGGCCCGGAGCCCCCAGCGATCGCTGCGGTGGTAATTGCCCCCCAACAGGCCGTAGCTGACCCGATCGGAGAGGCGGTCGTACTGGAGATCACCATAGAGATTGAGCATCCGCCGGAAGCCGTAGTCGAAATCGGCCCCCAGCAGCTCGGTGGCAAGGTCGCCATCCTCCTGGCGCCGGGCGTAGGAGATGCCGGCCACCAGCGCCTCATCGTTGAAACGGCCCCGGATCTCGCCGCCCATGATGGTGTCCTTGGCGGAATAGCCGGTATAGAAGGCGACATCCCCACCCCCGAACAGGCTGAAGGTGAAAGGGCCACCCGGGGCATAATCCACGGTCAGGCCATCGAGCAGGGAGGCTCCGGCGGTGACGGCGATAAACTGGCGACCCAGGCGAAAATCGATCCGGTCGAACACCCCCTGCTGCTGATAATAGGCATAGTAGAGGCGGGAATCGACATAGTCATCCTCGTTTTTCAGATCGGTGCCCAGCCGGCCATAAGCGTGAAAGCTGTACTGCTCCTCCAGCTCCTGGTCAAAGTGGCGGAGATTGAGCAACAGGTACTGATAAACCGGGACCACATCTTCCCGCTGGCTCTCATGGCGCCACTGGATTTCACTGGAGGAGCGCCCGGAAAGATTCCACCCCGGCGTCGCTTCCTGGATATAGATCAGGGCATCATCAGCCTGGGCCGGCAGGGCAAAGAACAGGAGGAGACAGGCGGTTAAAAGCGGTCGGTTGCGCATGGAGATGGTCAAGGCCTTATGGAGATGGAATCAGCACCTGCCCGCGCAACTCCCCGGGCACATTACGGCGGGTATGGATATCGGCGAAGATCCGGCCGGCCCGGATGGCGGTCAGCAGATCGGTCAGCTCTTTGTGGGCCAGGGCCCCGGTAAGATTTTCCGCCCGGATCACCCCCTCTTGCAAAATTCCGGAAAAGCGGCCTTCCAACACCTCCCGCCGGCGGCCGTCATCGGGCCAGAGCCAGACCACCAGCGAACCGTAACGATCCTCCGCCGTACCCAGATGGAGATGGGACATGAAGGCGTCTTCCAGGTCGCTTACCTCGATTCTGTAGGCCAAGCCCCCCCCTCCTTCCACCAGCGTGAATTCCACCCGGCCCCGGGCCTCGGTTTCCACCGGCCGCACCCCAAGGGTGTCGGCAACCAGTTCGGCCACAAAATCCACTTGGGCGGCGGAGCCGGCAGCGGCGGGAGCGGTGGGCCTATCCTTGCCGGCCAGGGCCACCAGGCCACCTCCGGCCAGCAGCGCCGCCAAAAAAGCGACCAGGGACAAAAAACGGTAGAAACTCATCACTCACCTCCACATAGTTGGCGGGCAGCCAGGGCTTTCGCCTCCCGGGGATCGCCAGTCAGGGCTCGTTCGATATGGACCGCGGCCGCCTGACACTGCTGCCGATGGGCCAGAGCCAGCGCGGCCAGACCATGGGCGGCGGCCAGATCGGGCGCCAATTCCAGGCTGCGCCGGGCGGTGGCCAGGGCCTGCTCATAATCGCCGATCTGCAGGAAGCGCTGGCCCAACCGCAGGTTGCGCTGAGCCACTGCGGTCTCCGCCCGGGGGTCCACCGCCTGGGGATTCAGGCGCCGCTCCAGTTCAGCCGCGTCGATCTCCCCCAGGGTGTGCAAAATCCTGGCCTTGACCCGGGCGCAGAAGTTGATCTGGCGGAAAGGCTGGTAGGCGGTGAGCAGCCCGGCGCCATCGGTCACCCCCACCACCGGAAAAAGACGAACCCCAAACTTGCCGTAGAGGGCGTTGCCCTGATCGATCAGGACCGGCCCGGCGAAGGAGGTCTCCGCCACCATCGCCCGCACCTCGGCCAAGGGATAGCGATCGGAGACCAGGCCCACCCAGTGGACCGAATAGTCGGCCAACTCTTCGGCGCACCGACCCATATCATCAAGGCCCCGGTGGGAAGACCCATTGGCC
The DNA here is from genome assembly GCF_044068625.1 of Desulfurivibrio modestus. Classification (NCBI taxonomy): domain Bacteria; kingdom Pseudomonadati; phylum Thermodesulfobacteriota; class Desulfobulbia; order Desulfobulbales; family Desulfobulbaceae; genus Desulfurivibrio; species Desulfurivibrio modestus. The sequence continues at coordinate 77,969 of NZ_JBIPKH010000006.1, read as the reverse complement.
GGACTGAAAAAGATGAAAACATTGGCCCCCTGTTTGTCGTCCAACAGAGGAGCCTCTCCGCCGGCGATGGTGGGCAGGACCACGTTTTCGATCACATCCACCCCCACCTCGAGATTGTAAAAGGCGGCACCCTCATCGGGCCAGGCCAACTGCGGCAGCAGCAAAAGCATCCCGATGACCAGCCCACCGATCGCCGACCGGCCCAAATCGTTGCACCGGGGCCGCACCGTGGGCATCTCCCCGCTACTTCTTGGTGTAGTCATAGCTCAGGGTCTGGTGGCAGGTGCGGGCGCAGGAACCGCCGGTGTCGGTCTTGGTGTAGTTGATGGGGAGCATCCAGTTGCGGGGGCCAAAGGGGACGGCGTCGCGGATCTGGTGCGGGTTTTCCGAGGCGTGCACTTCATGGCAGGCTCGGCAGGTCCGGCCACGATCGGGCTTATTGACGTGGAGATAGTGCAGGTTGCGGGAACCGTCCCGGAAGCGGGTGGTGGTGGTGGTTTCCGGATCGGTCATATTGGCGTCGTTGTGGCAGCGGAAGCAGAGGGCGTAATTATCCGGGTCGTAGGGGGCGTAAAAGCGGGCCGGGTAATCGGCCACCAGCAGGGCGTAGTGTTCTCCCCCATGGGTCAGGTGGCAGGCGCTGCAATCCTTGCCCTCAATCGGCCCATGATGATAGGGGTTCTGGGCCAACAGAGAGGAGAAGTTGGTCAGCAGGCGGCCATCAGAGGCAACCTTTTTGTCCTCGCTGTGACAGGAGACACAGAGATCGAAAGGGAGAGCGGTGAGCAGATGCTGGACATCGGAGGCATGGGGGGTGTGGCAGTTCAGACAGTTGGTCTCGTCGATCACCGCGTCATGCTGCACCCTGGCCCCGGCGATGACCTGCTGAATATTGTCATGGCAACTCAGGCAGAGGTTTTTGGGCTGATCGATCAACAGGCTAACGTTGGTTGAATTGTGGGGGTTATGGCAGCCGGAGCAACCCATCATCACCGGCGCGTGTACCACCTGACTATGCTGGACCGCTTCCTCCAGATCATAATGGCAGGAGGCGCAGAGGGCTCCCTCCTCTTCCGTGATTTTGCCGGGGCTGCCGGCAACAGGGACGCTGGGATCATGGCAGATCGCGCATTGCCCGCTGTTATAGGGAGCATGAAAAGAGACCGCCTGGGAATCGGCCACCGGCCCCAGGGCGCCATTGGCGGCACTGCCGTTAACCGTGGCCAGCAACACACAACCGCCAGTCAGAACCAGCACCAAAGAAAAAATGGCGGCAAAGGAGCGAATATTGGGCATGGGAATCCTCCAAATGGTATTAGGGGCCAGATTTGGTGGCGGGCTTGGCGGCCGGGGCCGAAAACCACTAACTATGGTTGCATGTTTTATCTGCTACTGACACCAAGTATCAGACGCAACTTATGGTGTCAACAGCAAAAAAACTTGCAACAACCATTTCGAACCGCGGAAATGTTCCAACCGGCGCCCTGTACAATCTGAACCTGGCCGGCCACCGCAACAAAGCTGCTTCCCCGCTATGCCAAAAATAGTTGTCAAGATAATGAAAATCTCCAGGTAAGGATAATACTACAACCCAGAAGGGGCAAGTCAACCCACTGATTTATCAAACTATTTTTTTATATTTCTCCTTGACACGTTAACGATGAGGTATTACTCTGTAGTCAAAGCTCGAGTGTTGGGATTGGAGCTTGACACCAGACTAAAAAACCGGGAGGAATGGCCATGACGACTGCAACTATGACAAAAAACCAGGTTGGTACCCAAGTTGGCACCGAGAGCACCTATGACGTGATCGGCAAAGCCACCCTTGCCACCATGCTCGGCGCCGGCGCCCTCGTTGGCGTGTGGGGGGTTGTAAGCTTTGTTGGCGCCTTGGTGGCTGCCGGCTCCCCTCTCTCCCTGATCCAGGGCTTCTTCACCGCCGTCATCGGCGGCTGATTCCAGAGAGTGGCTGACAACTACGGGCCCGGTGGCTATAGCCACCGGGCCCGTAGTTGTTCGAGCAGCGGGCCGCAGACTACCCACCCCAGCCGGTACCAAAGAGAAACAGCTCCTTTGTTATTTTACCGCTTCTTAGCTCTTTCTATCTGTGGTATTCTCGCTTCGTTAACGTCAGAGATACCGCGATCTGCCGCGGGCCAGTGGTCATCTAAACCAGTGTAGAGGTCTCGGCCTTGTCCGCATTCACCCGCACAGCCTACGTTATTTTCCTTTTAACCGTTTTTGGCGGTATCGGATACCTCTTCTGGAGCGTGGAGAACCGGCTTTCGACTTTGAGCTACAACGAATTCGTTCTCCTCCTGGAGAAGGACGAGATCCGCGAAGTTCATCTCGCCGGCAATAACGTCACCCTCCACGATATCTATGACCGCCAGTTCAAAACCTACACCCCCGACCCCGACGGGCTGGCTGATCGCTTGCTGGCCAAGAGTGTCAAAGTTTATGGCGCCAGCGACCATTCCGACCGAATCTGGAATTTGCTGACCATCGCCATCCCGGTCCTGCTCATTATGATCGTCTGGTTCATGATGAACCGAAGAAACACCCAAACCGAAAGTTCGGCGGATTTCGCCAAAAGCCGGGCGGTGATGAGCGGCCAGGCCGACCGGATCATCACCTTCCGGGATGTGGCCGGCATTCCGGAAGCCAGGGATGAACTCCTGGAGATCGTCGACTTTCTGCAAAAACCCAAAAAATACAGTCGCCTTGGAGCGATAATTCCCAAGGGGGTCCTTTTTCTCGGCCCCCCGGGAACCGGCAAAACTTTGCTGGCCAAAGCCATCGCCGGCGAGGCCGGGGTGCCTTTTTTCAGCATCAACGGTTCCGATTTTGTTGAAAAATTTGTGGGCGTCGGGGCCTCCCGGGTACGCGACCTCTTTCGGGAAGCGAAAAAAAATTCCCCCTGTATCGTCTTCATCGATGAGATCGACGCGGTAGGAGGACACCGGGCCGGGGCCGGCTCCGCCGGAGGCCAGGAGGAACGCGGCCAGACCCTCAACGCCTTGCTGGTGGAGATGGACGGTTTCGGTTCCCACGAAAAGGTAATTGTGATCGCGGCCACCAACCGCCCCGACATTCTGGATCCCGCCCTCCTCCGTCCCGGCCGTTTTGACCGCATTATCACCATCCTGCCTCCGGACGTCAAAGGTCGCCGGGCCATCCTCGATGTCCACACCCGCAACATCAAGCTGGCCCCCGATGTCAACCTGGACGATCTGGCCCGGGTCACCCCGGGCTTCACCGGCGCCGAACTGGCCAGCCTGGTCAACGAAGCAGCCCTGATTGCCGGCCGCACTGAAAAGGATGTCATCGACCAGGATGATCTGGATATGGCCAAAGACCGGATCCTGATGGGGATCGAGCGCAAGGGGCTGGTCATTGACGAGCAGGACAAAAGATCCATGGCCTGCCATGAAGCCGGCCACGCCATCGTGGCCTGGATATTGCCGGATACCGATCCCCTCCACAAAATATCCATTATCCCCCGGGGCAAGGCCATGGGCAGCACCCAACAACAGCCCATCCAGGATCGCTACGCCTACACCGACCACTATCTCCGCCATCGCCTGGCCATCATCATGGGCGGCAGAGCGGCCGAGGAGGTACTCCTGGGCCAGATCTCCACCGGGGCGGAAGGGGATCTGGCCCAGGCGGTGGAGCTGGCCACCAACATGGTCTGCAAGTGGGGAATGAGCGAGAAGGTCGGCCCCCTGGCCTACTTCAAGGCAAACCAAGGTTTTTTAGGCGGGCCCACGGCGCAAAACAATTTCAGTGAAGAGACCGCCCGGCTGATCGACAGCGAAGTCCGCTCTCTGGTCGAGGAGGGATACCGCTGCGCCCGGGCCATTCTGGATAAAGAGCGACGCTTTCTGGACCAGTTAACCGAATCACTGCTGGAGGCGGAAACCATCGACCGGCAAGAGATGCAGATCATCCACGATTGCACCCAAAGAGAGCAGCACGAGTCCCAAGGGGCCTGCGAAAACCGGCCCCACCACCAGCCGACAGGAGTAGAACCTTAACCATGAGCCGCGATACCCTGAGTATAGTTCTTAAGAGCGTAAGCAAAAGCCGAGTGGCGATCATCGGCTGCATTCTGGTGGCCATCCTTTTGCCAGTCCTGTCGGCCTCGCTGATCCTTGATCTGCTGGGGCTGGTGAAGAACCCCTATTTCGGCTTCCTCACCTACATGATCATCGGACCGCTCTTCGCGGTGGGTCTGATCATGATTATCCTGGGAATCTTTTTTCTGCCCAGCAATGACGAAGAGATCGGGCTGTACGCCTTTGAGTACATCAAGGAACAGCTTACCCTGCCCGGGCGGCTCTCCCGGGTCAGAAGACTGCTGGGTACGGTTTACTTTCTGAGTTTTTTTATCGTGCTGGTGGTGGTGGTGGTCTCCTACACCGGGTTCCGTTACACCGAAACGGTGAGCTTCTGCACCCAGTTCTGCCACCAGGCCATGGAACCCGAACTGGTCTCCTACCGCAACTCTCCCCACTCCCAGATCCCCTGCGTCCACTGCCATATCGGCGAGAGCGCCGGCCTGAAGGCCAAAAGCAAGATTTCCGGGATCAACCAGATATTTGCCGTGACCTTCGACACATACTCCCGCCCCATCAAAACTCCCACGGAAGGGCTGCGCCCCACCCAGGCAACCTGCGTCCAGTGTCACCGGCCCGAAACTTTTCACGGCGACAAGCTGCACATCAAGCATCGCTACCAGGCCGATGAGCAAAACAGCGACCTGCAGACCATCCTCCTGGTGCAGATCGGCTCGGGCGGCTACCGCGGCGAACAGGCCAACGGCATCCACTGGCACATCTCCCCCCAGCAGAAGATCTACTACACCCACACCGATCGGGAACGGAAAGATATCATCGAAGTTAAGGTGGTGAAAAACGATGGCAGCGAAAGGGTCTTCACCCGCCGGGAGAAAACCGCCGCCACCGAAGCCACCGCCATCACCAGACTCATGGACTGCATCGATTGCCACAATCGCCCGACCCATATCTTTCTTTCCCCCGACGAGGCCCTGGATCGCCGTATCGCCTCCGGCGAGATCTCGCAGCAGATCCCCTATATCAAGCGGCAGGCCAAGGCCGCCATCACCCAGCAGTACGCCAACTCCCAAGAGGCCCAGATCGCCATCACCCGCCAGCTGCACGGCTGGTACGGCCAGAACTATCCTGAATACGCCGGGGAAAAGAAGCCGCTGCTGGACCGGGCGATACAGGGGATCTACCAGGCCTACGCGGAAAATGTCTTTCCGGAGATGAATGTCACCTGGAACACCTACGAAAACTTCGCCGGCCACCAGGACAGCCCCGGTTGCTTCCGCTGCCACAACCCCCAGTTCGCCGACGAGACCGGCAACAGCATCTCCCACGATTGCCGGACTTGCCACGTTGTTCTCGCCCACGAGGAGTCGGATCCCGAGATCCTGCGAACCCTCAGGGGGAAATAGTCACGGGCAGTTCCGGGATTATCCCCGGCCGCTTCCCCAGAAAAAAGATCGATTGATAAAAATATTATTGAAACTCCGCCACGATTGAGCTACCCTTGCCGGTCTCACAGCGTGAGACTATTATTGGCATCATTTAATGTTTATTTTTGAAACAGCAGGAGAGAGAGATGGGCAACGACAAAGAAAACCAAACCGGGACCCCGACCCCGGCCCACGAGAGTACCTGGAAACAGCTGCTGGGGGCCATGTGGCGCTCACCCCTGGGCCTGCTGGGCTTTACCCTGGCGACCATCAGCGCCACCATGATGGTGATCGTGGTCATCATCGATCTGCTGGGGCTGGTCTTAAGCCCCTATACCACCGTGTTCGCGTTCCTGGTTCTGCCCGGGATCATGATCATCGGCCTGCTGCTCATGCCCCTGGCCGCCTATTTGCGCCGGCAGCAGATGCACCGGGACGGCACCTCCGGCGAGTATCTCCACATCAACCTCAGCGACCACCGGCACCGCAAGATTCTGGTCGCCTTCATCATCATCACGGTGGTCAACTTCGGGATCCTGGGAGTGGCCGGTTACGGCGGTTTCCATTTTACCGAATCACCCTACTTCTGCGGCATGGTCTGCCACCAGGTGATGGAACCGGAGTATGTCGCCTATCAGCGCTCGCCCCATGCCAGGGTCCGCTGCGTGGACTGCCACATCGGCCCGGGAGCGGACTGGTTCGTCAAGTCCAAGATCTCCGGGCTGCGCCAGGTGGTGGCCATGGGGACCGGCAACTTCAGCCGCCCCGTTCCGGTCCCGGTGGAGCATTTGCGACCGGCCACCGATACCTGTGAAAATTGCCACTGGCCGGAAAAATTCCACGGCAAACGAATCAAAGAGTTTGTTAGCTTCACCAACAATAACCAGAAGGAGCCCCGGCGGACGGAGGTCGCCCTGCATATCGGGGGGCGCAACCCCGAAACCGACGCCTTTGAGGGGATTCACTGGCATGTCAGCCACGCCGTTGAGGTCCGCTACCTGCCCGTGGACAAAGAGCGCCTGCAGATTGCCCGCATCCAGGTGACCCGGCCCGACGGCAGCTACGAGGAGTTTGTCAACGAAGCGATCGAGGTTCCGGCCGGGGCCGAAAACAACTGGCGCTTGATGGACTGTATCGATTGCCATAACCGGCCGACCCACGTTTTCCATGATCCGGTGGAACGGGTGGACTTCGGCCTGCTTTCCAAGGCCATTAATGGCGACATCCCCGGCATTCGCCAGGACAGCTTGAGCGCCATCAAGTACGACTACGCCTCCCGTCAGGAGGCCCAGGAACAACTGATTCCCCGGCTGCTGGAGCTGCAAAGGCAGCGGAACCCGGAACTGGCCCGCCAGTATGAATCAGATATCCGCAAGGCGGGCGAGTATTTGCTGGATAGCTATCTCGGCAACGTCTGGCCCGATATGAAGATCGAGTGGGGAACCTACCAGAGCCATCTGGGGCACAGCTTTGAAGAGAACGCCTATGGCTGCTTCCGCTGCCACGACTCCAAGCACGTATCGGAGAAGGGGCGGACCATCTCCCAGGATTGCAGCCTCTGCCACGATTTCCCCTATTGATTGATCCGTCGGGGTGCGGTACAAGGGATGGGTGCCGCACCCCCCTAAAAATTGCCCTTTTCAAAGGACAGCCAAACAGCAGAGTGCTAGCCATGGCCATTGGCAACCAAGAAGCGATTTACCCGATCAGCGTAGCCGCCAAGCTCCTGTCCGTCCACCCGCGAACCCTGCGGATCTACGAGGAAGAGGGCCTGGTAAAACCATCCCGCAAGGGCAACAAGCGCTACTACTCCAACGACGACATCGCCTGGATCACCTGTCTGCGTGACCTCATCCATCAAAAGGGGATCAGCATCCCGGGGATCAAGATGCTGCTGGAACTCACCCCCTGCTGGAAGATCAAAAAATGCCCGCCGGAAGTGAGGGATCAGTGTTCGGCCTTTATCGATCAGAGCACGCCCTGCTGGCAAGCGGCAAGCAGCTTATGCTCCCAGGAGTTTCGCCAGTGTCGGCAATGCCCGGTTTACATCAAGGCCATGGGCGAGGTCATGAAGGGTTAAGACTGATCTCCCCCTGGAGATTACCCCGCAGCACCAGCCCCCCCCCGAGTGATTCCACCGCCAGCCGTAACTCGAAGGGCGTCACCTCCCCCCCGGACAAAAAATAGACCCGGGGCAGCAAGCGCCCCTCCTCATCGTCATTGAGGTAGGGCAGCTGTACCAGCCCATCATCCTCCTCGGGAAAGCGCAGTTCCAATTTAAAATCGGAGTCCAGGTGCCGGGGACGCAGCGCCCCTTCGGTCAGCAGCAGCCACTGCTCTTCGTGGCGCCGGTAGAAATGGTAACCCTCGGCATGAAAGCCGACCGCGGTCTCGGCGGCGGTGAGCAGGGTCTCCTGGCGGGCCAGTTTCAGCAGGGCGGCAAGCCGTTCGGCCTCGGTTTCCAGTTGCCGCTCCCGGGTTCCCATGGAGAAACCGACGGCTCCCAGCATGATGCCGATAATCAGCAACACCACCAGCAGTTCCAGCAGGGTAAAGCCCCTGGCCGTCATTATTCGATATTCCAGTTGCCGATCTCGGCGTTGACCCCCTCGCCACCGGGTCGGCCATCGGCTCCGTAGGAGAAGATGTCGATCTCGCCATGCTGGCCGGGATTGAGATACTGGTATTCATTGCCCCAGGGGTCGCGGGGCAGGCGATCGACATAGCCCCCCTCTTTCCAGCGCCGGGGTTCCGGCGGGGTGGTGGGCCGCGCCACCAGGGCCTCCAAACCCTGCTCCGTCGAGGGATAGAAGAAGTTATCCAGGCGATAAAGCCGCAGGGCGTTTTCCAGGATGCGGATATCCTGGGCCGCCTTGGTTATCCGGGCCTGGTCGGGCCGATCCATGATCCGGGGCACCACCACCGCCGCCAGGATCCCCAGAATCACCACCACCACCATGATCTCAATCAGGGTAAATCCGGCCTCTCTGCCTCTCTTGCTCATCATAATTAGCACCTTACCTGTTATTGCCGTCGTTAAATTAAAGCTGTCCCGCCAGGTTGAGCTTGGTCACCCCATCACGATCGGGACGGCCGAGAAAGCCCAGAACCGTGACCAGCTCCCGGTTCTGGGGATCACGGGGAGACAGGTCGGCCGCCAGGGTGTAGCGCCTGGTCGAGTCCAGAGCCACCAGACCCTCGAGCAGCAGGGGCCCTCCCTGATCCCGCAACACCACCCGCAGGCCGTCGCCGTCGGAACCGATCTCGCCGCGAAAATCCCCCAGCCCCATGGCCATGGGCTGCAAAGCCCGAAAACCGCGCAACCAGATCTCCCCTTCGCCCCGCAGGGGGGTGGCGCCGGCCAGTTCCAGTCGCCCCAAACTGGCAGTCACCAGACCATCCACCGCCAATCCCTGCCGGGCCAGCTGGCCACTAAAAATGGAGAGGGGAATGGCGGCCTCGACGGCGGTCAGTTTAACCGGGCCGGCCGGCCCCCGCCAGCCGGTCTGGAGCCAGCCCTCAAACCGGCCCTCATTGCCAACCGCTCCTTGCAGCCACCCCCGCAGAGGGGCCCAAGGCAGCGGTCGCAGCCGCCAGGAGAGATCGCGCACCGGGGTGCCCCAGAGCTGGCCGGAAACAGCCGAGCCGGTGTGCCAGGGCCCGTTGATGCCGTGGAGATCAACCAGGCCGACGCCCTGCTTTTGCAAAAAATGCCAGGCCAGCTGGGCCGGCAGATAATAGACCAGAAAAAAGGCGAACAGAAGTCCGGCCGTCAGCCAATATCTCTTCATGCTCAATCTCTCATCAGGGTAAGCCGGGCGTTGACCAGGCCCGAGGCAGTCCGACCCGGCTCCACCACAATCTCCGCCACCTGGATACCATGGCCGGCCTCCAGTTGCACCAGCCAGCGCAGCAGGTCATCAAAGACGGCGTTTTCCAGCCAGACCCGGACCTCGCGGCCACCCACCGGCTCCACCCGCTGCATCGCCTGGCCCAGCCCCAGCTGGCGGGCGCTGGTATCGATAACCGCCAGGGGCGAGCCGCCGCCCCCCCCACCCACACCAGCGGTGGCCGACTGGAATTGCCGCACCTCGGCCGCCGCCGCCCGCATCCAGAGCAGCTCCTGCTCCTTGGCGGCAATTTCCCGGGCCAGAGTGGCCCGGGAGGCATTGAGGGGAGAAAGCAGCAGCAGCCAGATAAGCAGCAGGCCCAAGAGGCCCAGGCCGACCATGAGCAACGGCCGCTGGCGGGGGGGAATATCGGCCAGCAAGGCTTCCAGCTGACTGGCAAAACGCAGACGCAGATCACTGATCATGGGTTTTCCCTGAGTTGCAAGCGGGCCTGGACCTGTTCACCCCGGGTGGTGGCGGTACGAATTTCAACCGCCAGCCCCTGGGCGACCAACTGCTCTTTAAGGCGATCGAGAGCCTGGAGATCGCTGATCTCCAGCTCGAGATCAAGTTCGCCGGCCCGATAGCGCAGTCCCCGGAGCTGGGCGTTGTTGCCGGCCACCAGAGCCGGCGCCCCCAGATCCAGCAACCGCAAAAAGTTGCGCTCCGTCGTCGCTGGCCCCTCCCCCCGCAGAGCCCGGAGCTGCTGCTCCATCTGCACCCGGGGATTGACCACCCGCTGGGTGGCGGGGAAACTGCGGCGAAAGACCTCTTCGACGGCCACGCCCAACTCCCGCTCGTAATGGGCCAAGCGGCTGTTTTCCCGCAGACCGATCCCGGCCTGGATGACCAGCAACAGCAGCAGCAGGGCGGCGGGCAGCCGCCAGCGCCGCCATTGGCGCTCCCACAGGGCCTGGGGACTGTATTCCCCCTGCAGCAGATTGATCGCCTCTTTTTCCACCAATCCTTCGGCCAGCAGCAGGAGAGGGTCGACGGTCCGCTGTTCACCGACCAGCTCGGCAATCTCGGCCGGCACCACGCTCCCGTCATCAACCTGATAAAGCAGAAGCTCACCCGCCTTCGCGAAACCGGGCATGGCCGGCAGCAGATCAAGACTGTCGGCCTCCAAGGAAAAACCGGCTTGCAGCCCGGTGCGCACCAGGGCCAAGCCGTCGGCCAGCAGCAGACTCACTCCCCCATCGGTCCGGGGCAGAGCCAGGGTTTCGGGGTAGATCGCCGCCGGCTCCAGGCCGTGGTCGCGACAGAGCCGCAACCAATGTTCCAGACGTTCCCGAGAGATCACCCCCACCGCCAGGGCTCCTTCACCATCGGCCCCGCCGACGGCAAAATGTTGCTCCTCGATCTCGGCGGCCAACGACTCTTCCAGGGCGTAGGGGATGGCGGCAAGCAACTGTTTCCGGTTGCCCGGGGGCAAACTCACCCGGGTGAGCAGCACCTCGGGGCCGGGAACCAGAACCAGGAGCCGATAACCGTTGGGGCCGGCGGCGGCCAGCTCCGCCAGCGAGCCCCGCCCGGGGGTAGCGGTGCCGTCGACCTCGATCCGGACCCAGGCGCACTGTTCCGGGGCCGTCGCTCCCACTCTGATAACGATTCGCTTCATAAGCCTCCTACCTGTTCCGCCGCAGGATCCTGACCTCTTCTCCTTGCCGCCTGAGCAGGGAGAAGAGGACGATCCGGCTCTGGCCGATCACGACCTCGGATTGTACCATAAAGTAACGGCTTTGCACATCGAGGAACCCGGCGGCAACCTCGGCGCTCAGCCCACTGCCGGCCATGGCCGGCAGCTCGATAAATTCCGCCAGGGACTGGTAGCCCCGCGGGGGCCGTTCGGCCACCAGCCGTTCGGCGTCGACCGGATCAAGTTGGTCGGAGAGGGAGGCCAGCAGAGGGGCCGACGCGGTGCCCACATTAAGCGGGGTATGCTCGGGCAAGGCGCTGAGCAGGGGAAGCAGACACTGCTGAAAGTCCTGGTTATCCAGGCCGTAAACCAACGACAGTTCCCGGGGGTCGCCGACGGGCCGATCCGCCGTCCGGTAAGGGGGGTTGCGGCGCAGGTATTCGCCATCCTCGGCGCCGCCGGGAAAACGGGGCTCCTGGTCAGCATCCAGCCAGTCGGAAACCGCCTGCTCCAGCTCCGGGTCCAAACCGCAGCCCGTCAACAGGCGCCGGAATTGGAGCCGGACCTGCTCCCGGGGCTCCTCGGGGGCCAACACCAGGTTATTGACATTGAACCGCCCCTGGAGATCATCCATCCGCCCGCTGACCTGGCCACCCTCCACCATGATCGGGGGAATGCTCTGCCCCAGATACTCATGCTCCTCCCCGGGCTCGGCCCGACCCAGCAGCAGCGCCGTCCACTCCTCCACCCCCAGGGCGTAAAGGTAGGCCTGGTCGCCGTGGAGAATATTGCCGCTGCGGCGGATATCAAGCTGCTGGGAGAAGATCATCGCCGCCGCCAGGGTGGTGACCAGGGCCGCGGCCAGCAGGGCGGCGATCAGGGCCGCCCCGCGCTGATTACCGATCACCCATGGACAGATTGGCAGCCGGCTGCTCACAAGCCTCCTCCCGCCAGGGGCAGCAGGCGCCGCAAACGGCCCCAGTCTTCAAGTTCCAGCAGCAGCTCCACCGCCACCGGCAAACGATCATCAAAGCTGGGCCCACCCTCGGGGGGAACCGGCACGATGGGCGGCCAACTGCCGTGCCATATCCCCTGGCTGTCCAGGAAGCGGGCCTCAAAGAGTTCCACTCCCTCCAGCACCGGCTGGCGAAAGGTGGTCAGCCCCGGTCCCCGGTCAAGAACCGGCCAGCTCTCCCGAATCAGGCGGCCGTCATCCAGCAGATAACGAAGCCGCTGCATACCGCTGCCGCTCCGCTGGGGATCCAGCCCCCGATGCCCACCCCTGGTGAGCTCCAGGCCGGCCCCGGCCAGCAGGCCGTAAAGCATGGCCGGCTGATGGCGACCGTACTCATCACGAATCCCCCGGTCCCGGGCCTGCTGGATATCCAGGGCCAGGCGGGAGACGGCCATCTGCACCGCCGCCAGCCGCTCCCCTTCGACCCGGGTCTGCTCCCTACTGTCGATCATGGCCCGTAGGCTGCTGAAGGTGAGCAGTGACAGCACCGCGAACAGGGCCAGGGCCACCAGCAGCTCCAGCAGGGTGAAGCCGCGCCGGTTCATGGCCGCCTCCGGAAGAGGGTGATGGCCGCCACCGGCTCACCGCGCCCCCCTTCTGGCCGGACCTCTATCTCCACCCGCCGCATCCCCGCCTCCGGGGTATCATGCACGCTGAAACTCCAAACCCACTGGAGATCGGCCATCATGGCGGTGCCGCTGCGCTCCCAGCTCTCCCAGCCCGCCGGGCCTGAAGAGATCTCGGCGGCCTTGTTCATCGCCACCCAGTGGGCAAAACTCTGCTGCTTGAGGTAGTGGATGTTGCCGATGGCATTACCCGAAGCCTTGACCGCACTGATGGCCACCACGCTGAGGACCAGCAGGGCGATGATGATCTCCATCAGGGTGAAGCCGCGGCTGTTCATCTTACCAGTTGATTGAGTTCAAAAATCGGCAGCAGGATGGCCAGGACGATGGTCAGGATGATGCCGCCCATCACCACGATCATCACCGGTTCAAACAGTCCCATGGCGGCGGAGATCACCGTTTCGGTCTCCCGCTCCTGGGTCAGGGCGGCCCGGTCCAGCATCTGCTCCAGGTTGGAGCTGGCTTCGCCGCTGGCGATCAAATGGATGGTCAGGGGGGGAAAGTAGCCCTCGGCCGCCATCGCCTGGTGGATGGTGCCCCCCTCCCGCACCTTGGCTCGAACCCGCTCCAAGGCCTCACGCAGAGCCAGGTTACCCACCACCTGGGCGGAAACCTTCAAACCCTCCAGCACCGGCACCCCGCTGGCGATCAGAATACTGAAGGAACGGGCAAAACGGGCCGCTTCCAGGGTCCGGGTAAAACGGCCGATCAGGGGCAGGCGGAGCAGGCGGCGGTGGACCCGGCGCCGGACCCGCTCCCGCTTCATCAGATAATTGGCCAGGATGATCAAAGCCGCCGCCGCCAGCAGCAGCATGAAACCGTGCTGCTGGAGAAATTCGCTGGTGGCGATCAGTCCCCGGGTCAGGGGCGGCAAATTCTGGCCGATATGCTCAAAGACCTCCACCACCTGGGGCACGACATGGACCAGCAGGGCGGCGATCACCGCCACCGCCACCAGGGTGAGCAGCACCGGATAGAGCAGGGCCAGGAAAACCTTCTGTTGTAACTGTTGCCGCGCTTCGGTGTAGTCGGCCAACCGCTCCAGAACCACATCAAGATGGCCGGCCTGTTCACCGGCGGCCATGGTGGCCCGGTAAAGTTCGGGGAAGGCGCCGGGAAACTCGGCCAGGGCCCGATCCACGGCAAAACCCTCCAGAATCCGCGAACGCACCGCCATCAGCACGCTTTTAAGGCGGGGCTTTTCCGATTGCTCGGCCACCGCCCCCAGGGCCTCCTCCAGCACGATGCCCGAGCGAACCAGGGTGGCCAGCTGGCGGGTGATCACCGCCAGGTCCCCCGCCTGAACCCGGCCGCCGAAGAGCCGCCGGCGCACCGAAGCAGGCTTCCCCTGCCCCTCGGCCACCGCCGTAACCGCCAGGGGCATCAACCCCTTCTCCCGGAGCTGCTGCCGGACCTGGCGGGGGGTATCGCCCTCCATGACCCCCTTGCGGGTCTTGCCGGCGGGATCCACCGCCCTGTACTCGAAGGCGCCCATCAATCCTCCTGGGTGACCCGGAGAACCTCGGCAACGGTGGTATCACCGGCCCGGATTCGGCGCCAGCCATCCTGACGAATCCCGGGGGTTCTGGTCCGGACATAACTTTCAATCTCGTGCTGGCCGGCCTTGTTGTGGATCATCTCCTGGAGGTGGTCATCGGAAGCGATCAGCTCGTAAATCCCGGTCCGCCCGGCATAGCCCTGGTGGTGGCAACGCTCGCAGCCCACCGCCCGGTAGATGGTGGGGGGGCTGACCGTCTCGGGATCGGCGGGTTTAAAGCCCAGGTCCGTCAGTTCCGCCGCCGAGGGCCGGTAGGGCTCCCGGCAATGGGGGCAAAGCACCCGGACCAGGCGCTGGGCCAGCACCCCCACCAGGGTGCTGGAGAGCAGAAAGGGCTCGATCCCCATGTCCCGCAGGCGGGTAACCGCGCCCACCGCGGTGTTGGTGTGAAGGGTGGAGACCACCAGGTGACCGGTAAGGCTGGCCTGGACCGCGATCTCCGCCGTTTCCAGGTCACGGATCTCGCCCACCATCACCACGTCGGGGTCCTGGCGCAGGATGGCCCGCAGACCCCGGGCAAAGGTCATCTGGACCTTGGTGTTGACCTGGGTCTGGCCAATGCCGTCGAGATAGTATTCGATGGGGTCCTCGACGGTCATGATATTACGGATGTTTTCATTGAGGCGGGTCAGAACGGCGTACAGGGTGGTGGTTTTGCCGCTGCCGGTGGGGCCGGTGACCAGCAGGATGCCGTTGGGGCGGTGGATCAGCTTGTCCATCAAAGCCATGGTGGCCGGGTCCATTCCCAACTGCTCCAGGTCGAGCCGCCCGGCCTGCTTGTCCAGCAGCCGCAGCACCACCCGCTCGCCGTAACCCGACGGAATGGTGGAGACCCGGACATCCACCGGCCTCCCGGCGATCTTCAGCGAGATCCGCCCATCCTGGGGCAGCCGTTTCTCGGCGATATCCAGCCGGGCCATGACCTTGAGCCGGGAGATCACCAGGGGGGCCACCAAACGACTGGGCTGCATAACCTCCTTGAGGATCCCATCCACCCGGATCCTCACCCGCAGGCGATCTTCAAAGGGTTCAATGTGGATATCGGAGGCGTTCTCCTTGACCGCCTGGGTAAGCAGGCCGTTGATCAACCGGATGATCGGGGCGTCATCCTGGCTCTCCAACAGGTCCTCCGGCTCGGAGAGCTGCTGGGCGATGGAGTCGAGGTCAAACTCCTCGCCGAAATCCTGGGCCATCTGCAGATTCTGATCGGCGCCACCCTCGTAGGTCTGCTGGAGCAGGCTCTCGTAGCGCTCCTTGGCCACCACCTCCACCTTGAGGGGGAGGCCGAGGAAACGGCGCAACTCGGCCAGGGAGCCGGGGGTTACCCCGGGCCGGGCCACCACCCGGGCCGTGCCCTGGTCGTAGCCGGCCACCAGAACGCCGTGTCGCTTGGCGAACGAAAAGGAGGGGTGCTTGCTGGGGGCTGACTCGGTCAAAGTGCTGTTCATCCTGCAATTAGCCGGCGGCAAAGGCCAGGCGCCGCCGGTTGATTATTGGGGCTCGGTTTGCGGAGAGTGCTGTTTTTCAAAAAGATCGAACTCCGGCAGCACCGGCTGATTCTCCTCGGGCATCAGCTTGACCCCCTGCCGCTCACGTTCCAGTTGATAGCCCCGAATCAGATCGTATTTATCCAGGGAGATCCGGCTGCTCTGGGCCGGATCGCGCAGAATCACCGGCCGCAGAAAGACCATCAGATTGCGTTTGACCTTCACGCTGCTGGTGTAGCGGAAGAGGGCGCCGAGCAGGGGGATATCCCCCAGCAGCGGCACCTTGTAAACCGTTTCCGAGAGATCATCGCTGATCAACCCCCCCAGCACCAGCACCTTGCCGTCCTCAACCAGAACATTGGTGGTGATGCTCCTGGTGTTGGTGGTCGGCCCCGCCGGGTTGTCCTTGGCCACGCTGGAGACCTCCTGCACGATATCCAGGCGGATGATATCACCCTCGTTGACCTGGGGCTTGACCCGCAGCTTGATCCCCACATCACGGCGCTCGATGGTCTGGAAGGGGTTGACCGAGCCGTCACTGCCGCCGGCCTGGGTATAGCTGCCGGTGATGAAGGGCACGTTCTGGCCGACCATGATCTCCGCCTCGTGGTTGTCCAGGGTGACCAGACTGGGGGTGGAGAGAATATTGGTATCGCCGTCGGTGGCCAGGGCGTTGACCAGGGCTCCCAGATTGAAAAACTCGGTGCCGAGGATCTCGGTGGTGCCGCCGATCACCCCCAGGTTGAAGCCGGCCAGGCCGGCCAGGGCGGCCGGGTCCTGGGCGACGATGCTGCCAATCCCCAAACGGGATTCGGGGAACAGGGTACCGCCGACGATCCCGGTATTGCCGATCTCGCCACCGGCCAGCCACTGGATCCCCAGATCTCGCTCTTTCCGGGTGGAAACCTCGGCGATTACCGCCTCGATCATCAGCTGCACCCGGCGGATATCCAGCTGGCGAACCACCGCCTGCAGGGCCTGGAGGGCCACCGGGGGGCCGGTCATGATCAGGGCGTTGGTCCCCTCGTCGGCCTGGATGTTGACCTCGCTGCGCTGGGGGGTGGCCCGGCGCACGGCCTGACCATCGGGGCGGGACGCGGCTTCCGGCAGCTCAATCCCGCTCAACAGCGGGACCAGATCCTTGGCGCTGGCATAACGGAGGAAGATCACCTGGGTGTCGCCCTCCTTGGCCAGGGGGGTGTCCAGGTGAATGATCATCGCCTTGGCCCGCAGCAGATGCTGTTCATCCCCCTGCATCAGGACGCTGTTGGTGCGGCCATCGGCCGCCATCCGCAGCTGATCGGCGGAGAGCCGGCCGGAACCGATCTCCAGTCCGGTGATCACCGCCACCACCTCGCGGGCGTCGGCGTACTCCAGGCGAATCACCTCCATCCCGCCGCCGGACTCCTGATCCAGCCGGCGGACGATCCGCAGCAGCCGCTCCACGTTGCCGGCCCGTTCGGTGATAATCAGGGAGTTACCCTCCTTGACCGCCAGGGCGGACATCTGGCCGGCCCGGGTATTGAGCAGGGGGCGCAGGATCGGCACCAGCTTGTCGGCCTGGAGATTGTGCAGCTTGTGGACCCGGGTGACGATCCGGTCTTCGGGCAGGTCAAGAGCCCGATCGTCATCGGCGGTGATCACCAGGTCCTGGCCGGCCTTGGCCAGGGGGATGATCTTGGTCACCTTGCCGGTCTCGACCGCGGCAAAATCATGGACCTGGAGGATGGAGAGAAAAACCGCGTAAACTTCATCGGCCCGCAGGGGCTGGGGGGAGACGATGGTGACGTTGCCCCTGACCGCCGGGTCGACAATAAAAGTTCTGCCGGTGATCCGGGCCACCGAGTTGATGACCGACTCGATGTCGGCTTCCTTGAAGTTGAGGGTGATGGTTTCATCGGCCCGGACCGGGGCACCGGACCAGAGCAAACCCAGCACCATGAGCAAGGTAATTATTTTTCTGATGGCCATTATCTCAAACCTTTCAACTGTTGTGGGCATGGAGGATCGTTCACCTGATCGCGATATTGATCTGCCGTTGCGCTCCGTCACGTTCCAGTATCAGGCGCAGCTCCCGGGCATTGCGCAGCTGTTCAAAGGCAACCATCGCCGCCCCGGCGTCGGTAAGGGGGATTCCGTTGATCTCATACAAAATATCATTCGGCTGCAAGCCGAGATTGTTCAAAAACTCGCTGCCCTGCTGGGCCACCAGACGGAAGCCGTGCCGCCCCCCCTCCGGGTTGTGGATATGGACCTCGACCTGGCGGGCCAGATCCGGCAGATTGGCCAGGGTCTGCTCCACATAGCGACGGCTGATCTGCCGGCGGTCGCCGGCGGCGGTCGGCCGGGTGGCGGCGGGGGAGGGCCGGCCAGCCGGAGGACGGACCGCGGCCCCCTCTTCCGGGGTCTCCAGGTATAACGTTTCCAGCTTGCCGGCCCGGCGCAGGATCACCCGGTCGGCGAAGATCGCCTCAATGGCGGCATTGCCCGGCACCGTGTCCCCGATGCCGTAAACCCCTTCCCCGCCCCGGCGGCCCTTTTCGGCGATCACCGCCAGGCCGCGCTCACCATCGGAGGTGGCCACCAGCCCCTTCAGGATCAGGCTCAGGGTGGTTTCCGGCGCCTCGATCATGGCGGTGGCCTCGGCCACCGCCTGCTCCTGGGGCTGGGCCTGGCCAAAAAGATGGAGGGCGGCCAGTTTTTCAGCCAGAGCGGCGGCCTGGGTGCCGGCGGCATCGGGCCTGGGCCCGGAGGGCCTGGCCTGCTGGCCCACGGCTATTTCCGGGGCAACACCCGGCGGCGGAGTAAGCAGATCCCAGGTGAGACGAGCGGCGGCCTGGGTCAGGAGGAAGAGCAGCAACAGCAGGCAGAGAGCGCGGAGACGGGCGGGCTGCCGCTCATCGGCCAGCCAGTCCCGCCAGCGACCAGGGGCCGCCCGCCAGCCAGGATTTGCCATGCGCTCCGGTAACCCCCGCAACCACCCTGTGGATATGATGTTCACCTTGGCCGACAACTCCAACTGGCTGATATTTTCGCACAATTATTTGCAGAACAAAGCCCGTACACTAGCAGACCGCAAGTTGATCAGCAAGAAAAGTTTTTCTCATGGCGGCGCCTCCAGGCGGCGCAGCTCGGCCCGAACCTCATTCCAGCGCCCCCGCAGCAGCTCCAGCCTTTTTTCCGCCGCGGGCCGGGCCAGGGGGCCGGCCTGGCGCAGGGCCCGGGTTTCCCGGACCAGTTGATCGCTGAGTTGACGATAGTAGCTTTGCAGTTCCGCCTCGCTCTGCCCCCGATACTCCCGAGCCAGCAGCTGCTCGCTCTGCCGCCCCGGACCCTGGGCGCAAGCGACTAGCAAGGCCGCGACAAGCAGCAGCAGGCCAACCAGCCCCAAGGGTCTACTCGGCACGAAACTTCTCCGCCAGCTGAATCACCGCCATGGCGTAGCGGTAGGAGTTGTTCCAGTGGGTGATCGCCTGGAAATTGGGATAAGCGGCCAGATAGCGCCAACCACCATCCGCCAGCTCCAGGCCCACAACCCGCAAAGGCCGGTTATCAACAACCGGGGGCAGGGCAACCCCCTGGAGAGCCTCGATCTCCTCCCGGGGTAGCAGGCCGGCCCTGGCGGCCAGCCGGGCCTCCTCCAGGCGGGGATCGCCCAACCGATCGCCCAGTTCGGCGTAAAGGGGGGCGCCAAAACGCCAGCCGAAATGGCGCAGGTAGTTGGCAATGCTGGCCAGCACGTCGGGCACCGAGCCTTGGATATCCCGGCGGCCGCTGCCGTCAAAGTCCACCGCGTAGGCCCGGAAGCTGGAGGGGATAAACTGGGCCTGCCCGAACGCCCCGCCGTAGGAGCCCCGGATGGCGCGGGGATCGAGGCCGTTCTCCCGGCTCAAGAGCAACAGTTCGATCAACTGTTGCCGGTAAAAGTCGCTGCGCCGGGGGTAGGCGGCAAAAAGGGTGTTCATGGTCTGGAAAATGTTAAAGGCCCCCTCGGTGCTGCCGTAGTTGCTTTCAACCCCCCAGATGGCCACGACAATCTCCCGCTCCACCCCGAATTCGGCCTCGATTCGCGCCAGCAATTCCCGGTGCCGAGCCAGCAGCACCCGGCCGTTGCCGACATTCCACCAGGTGAGCAGACGGGGGGCGTAACGATGGTAGGGCTGGGCTTCCCACTGGGCATCCATCAGCTCCAGCACCCGCCGGTTGATGGTCAACCCGGTGAAGATCTCCTCAAGCTCCCGGCGGGCAAAGCCATGCTCCGCGACCAGCTCCGCGAACAGCTCTCGATAAAGGGGGGAGTCCAGGTCGATGGCCTGGCCCTCCCGCACCAGATCGGCGGGACGCGGGGATACGGCCTCACCCCACGCCCCCGGCGCCAGAAACAGCAGGCACAACGGCAGCAACAACAGCAGCGGACGCGGGTAACGAAAGAGTGGCTTCATGGTGACGGAGGGGCAAAGGTGGCGGCGAAGGCGGCGAGAAAGGCGGGCAGCAGTTCCAACGGCAGGGCGTTGATCCCCGCCGCGGCGGCCCGGCCCCCACCGCTGGGAAACCGCCGGCAGAGGTCATCGGCGCCGGCGGGCCGCTCCAGGGGGGCCCGCACACTGACCAGCAGGCCCTCGCCCCCCTGTTCCACCAGCAGGGCATGGGCCTGGGCCGGGCGAGCCCGGGCCAGTTCATTGGCGAAGACCCCGGCCACCCGGCGGGCCCAGGGCTGATCCGGCAGGCGAAAAACCCGACCGGCCGGGCCCTCCTCCAGGGGGGGCAGCCGGCGGGCCTGCTCCAGATCGCGGGCAAAACCTTCCCGCAGGGCGCGCAGCTGGGCCGAGTGGCGGTGGAACTCCAGGGGGTCGGCAAACTCGCCCACCGCCCGGTAAAGCTCGGCCGGATGAAAGTGGAGGTCGGCCAACCGGGCGCCATAACCGTTGTAGTTGAGCAACTCCCCCACCTCCCGCAACGCCTGCAGATCGGACTCGGCCAAGGCCAGGGGGGCGGCGGCCCGGCGGGCCGGACCATGGAGATTGTCGCCAAAGGCCCCCACCACCGCCCAGGGCCGGAACCGCCCTTCCAGCAGTCGATCGACAATCAGCGAGGTGCAAAGTTCCGGATTGGGCTCGATATGAAACTCGCGCCCTTCGGCGGTGGGAATCGCGCCGGCATAGTGATGGTCGACGTAAAAAACCCGGCAACCCGCCGGCAGAGCCAGGAGCGCCTCCCGGTTACGATCCAGCGAGATATCAAGCACGGTGAGTACACTGGCGGCCAGTTCCGACCGCCCGGCCAGCTGGGCCAATAAAGCGTTGTCGCGCTTGACCCCGGTAATCAGCTCCGCCTCCGGCCGGGGCCGGGCCAGGCGCAATTGGCGCAGGGCGCAGATGCCGTCGGCGTCACCGTTGAAGATATCAAAATAGTGCATCGGTTCAGATCCCCTTTTTGCTGCCCCGCAGGAATTGGCCAATGGCGTCCAGGGTGAAGATGATCATCACGCTCTTCTCCTCAAGATAGCGGCGCACCTCCAGATCAACCGCCCAGCAGTGGGGCTGATAACGGATGCCGACGGAGGCCTCGGCGATATGATCTTCGCTCAGGGACTGGTTGAGCATGCCGTAAAGGCCGATGGTGGAGGTCACCGGGGTGTTGAACCGGGCGACGATATCGTGCATCTCCTCCCCGCGGGTGGTGTAGAAATAGGGTTCGACCATCCGGTCATATTTCAGGTAGCGGTAGTTGACGGAAAAGGAGCCGCCCCGCCCGGGGCGATAACCGCCCCTCAATTCGTAACGGGTGACCCCAAGCCCGTAAACACTGAGGTTGGTCTGGTAGCGCAGGTTGAGGTTGGGCCAGGGATCGAGCTGCAGCTCGAAGCGGAGATCGGACAACTCCCGCCCCTCTTCATCGGGATCCAGGTTTTCCCGCCATTTTTCCCGCAGGTTGTAAGTCTGGGCCACCTGGAAAAAAGCAAGGGAGCGGGAAGTAAAATCCCCGGGCTGGCCGTCGGTGCCGGCCTTGAGCCCGGCCAGTTCGAAATAGTTGTTCAACTCGTAGGTTAACCACTCTTTCCGCTCCAGGCGATCGACGGCATCCAACCGAGGCAACTTCTCCTCATCGGTACGATTGAGGTAGGTGTAACTCAGGTTGGGCCGGACCATATGTTCCAGCCAGCGCCGACGGTAAGATTCCGCCGCCTCCGCCGACCCCTCACCACCCCGGGCCAGGGCGAAATCGCGCACCAGGGTGGTGGCCAGATTGGCCTCCAGATCGACGGCGCTGCGATCCTGATAGCGCTCATGCTCCCAGTGATGATCGTCGCCGTGCTCGGTCACCTGGTACATGGTCTGGCGTACCCCGCTGGTGATCCGGCCCTCCAGCCAGCCCCGGGCCCGGGGCATGGGGGTGATTAGTTGCGGATGCAGGTCAAGCCGATGGGCGGCGACCCCCCGGCTCCGCCAGTAATGGACATATTCACTGTTCCAGGCCAGGCTGGAGAGCCGTTGCCGCAAGGGGGCGCGGGCGGCGAAGTTGAGCCGGGGCAGGGATTGCAGGGGACTGACCGCCCGCTTTTCGTGGCGGGAATCCTGCTGCAGGCGCAACTCCCCGCTCACCACCAGATTGTCGCGGATCTTGCCCAGTTGCAGGGCCGACTGGCGGGTGGTCAGGGAGGGTTCCAGCAGGTCCCGGCCGAAGGTTTCGCTGAATTCCCGATCCAGGGTGGGATGGCCCAGAGAGCCGGAATCAAACTCCTGGATAAAATCCTGATCGGAGACCAGATCCAGATCCAGCCGGCCGATCAGATTGTCGCCGAAATCATGGTCGGCCTTGCCCCTTACCCAGTAGCGGTTGGTGGTAGTTCGCAGCAGACCGTCGTTTTTGAAATCGTAGGTCTCATCGTCCACCGTCCGGTCCTTGAGAAAACTGGCCACCAGCATCCCCCGGGAAGCGGGCCCGGCGGCGTAGCGAAACTCGGCCCCGGCCAGCAGGCCCCGGTGTTCCAGGTAACGGGGATGCAGGGTCAGATCGGCGCTGGGGGAGAGATTGATAAAATAGGGCAGGTTGACCCCCAGCCCGTCCCGGCGGGAACGGGACCATTCCGGGAAAAGAAAACCGCTCTGGCGCTTGATCTTGGCCGGCAGCAGCAGGTAGGGCAGATAGGCCGTCGGGGTTTCCCTGATCCGAAAAGCGGAGTGATAGAGGTGAGCCATCCCCTCCAGGGTGATCTTGGCCCGTTTGCTGGTAAAGGACCAGGCCGGGGGGCAGTCCTCGTCGGGATGGCAGGCGGAGAGCCAGGCATCCCGCAGCTCATAGGTAAGATCCCCGGTTTTCTCGATACTCTCCCCCCTGATATAGAGCCCGCTGGCGGGCAAAAAGATGGTGGCCCCGGTCAGGGCCCCGGTCTCGTCGACCAGGGAGAGGGAAACGGTCTCGGCCGCCACCTCTTCGTCGAGGGATTCGATGCTGACCCGGCCCCGGGCCTCCACCAGCCCCCGGTCGGGGTAATAGCTCATCCGGTCGGCCTTGATGGTCAGCGCCCCCCCCGCCGCCGAGGCCGGACGGGAGAGGACCACCTCTCCTTCGGCCAGCACCAGGCGTCCCTCCGGCTCCTCCCGGTGGATCAGGCGATCGGCACTGAGTTCCCACAGCAACTCCCCCTGGGCCCGGGCCCCGGGAACCAGAAACACCAAGGTCAGGAGCAGAAGCAGGGCCCGGCAAAAGTTAAGGCCCAACGGCTACTCCAGAACCGCACCGGTGCTGCCGGAGGTTACCATTCTGGCGTAACGGGCGGCATAACCGGTGGTGATCCTGGGTGCCGGCGCTTGCCAGCCGGCCCGCCGTTTCTCCAGCTCGGCGGCAGCCACCCGCAACTCCAGCTGATGCTTGGGAATATCGATCACGATTTCGTCCCCTTCGGCCACCAGGGCGATGGGACCACCCTCGGCCGCCTCCGGGGAGACATGGCCGATGCAGGCTCCCTGGGTGCCGCCGGAGAAGCGGCCGTCGGTGATCAGGGCCACGCTTTTGCCCAACCCCATGCCGATGATGGCGGCGGTGGGGGAGAGCATCTCGGGCATCCCCGGCCCCCCCTTGGGCCCGCAATAGCGGATCACCACCACGTCGCCGGACTTGATCCTGCCATCCAGGATCGCCGCCTGGGCCTCGGCCTCGCTGTCAAAGACCCGGGCCGGGCCGCGATGGGTCAGCATCTCGTCGGCCACCGCCGACTGCTTGACCACCGCTCCGTCGGGGGCCAGATTGCCGTAAAGCACGGCAATGCCGCCCACCTGGTGGTAGGGATTGCTCACCGGCCGGATCACCTCGGCATCGTAGCTCCTGACCCCTTCAAGGTTTTCCCGCAGGGTTTTACCGGTGGCGGTCATCACCTCCAGATTAAGCCCCGCTTCACTCTTGCACAGCTCATGCATCACCGCCGGCACCCCGCCGGCCTCGTCCAGCTGCTGCAGGCTGTGGGGGCCGCCGGGGATCAAGCTGCAGAGATGGGGGGCCTTGGCACTGACCTCGTTGAAGGAGGAGAGGGGCAGATCCACCCCGGCCTCACGGGCGATGGCCGGCACATGCAGGACGGTGTTGGTGGAACAGCCCAGGGCCATATCCACCGCCATGGCGTTTTCAAAGGCCGCCGTGGTGGCGATGTCGCGGGGCCGGATATTTTCGCTGAGCAGATTCATCACCGCCATCCCGGCATGTTTGGCCAGCCTGATCCGGGCGGCGGCCACCGCCGGGATGGTGCCGTTGCCGGGCAGGGCCAGACCGATGGCCTCGGCCAGGCAGTTCATCGAGTTGGCGGTGAACATGCCGGCACACGATCCGCAACCGGGACAGGCCTTCTCCTCCAGCTCGTGCAGCTCATCCATGCTCATGGTGTTGGCCCGTACCCGGCCCACCCCCTCAAAGACGCTGACCAGATGAACATCCTTGCCCCGGAAACGGCCGGTGAGCATGGGGCCGCCACTGACCATCAGGGCGGGAATATTGACCCGCAGCATCGCCATCAGCATCCCGGGAGTGACCTTGTCGCAGTTGGGCACCATCACCAGGGCGTCGAAGGGGTGGGCCATGGCCACGATCTCCACCGAGTCGGCGATCACCTCCCGGCTGGCCAGGGAATATTTCATGCCCTGGTGGTTCATGGCCAGGCCGTCGCAGACCCCGATGGTGGCAAAAGCGATGGGGGTGCCGCCGGCCATCCTCACTCCATCCTTGACCGCCGCCACGATCCGGTCCAGGTGGATATGGCCGGGAATGATTTCGTTGTGGGCGTGGGCGATCCCCACCAGGGGCCGGGCGATCTCCTCGTTGGTATATCCCATGGCCTTAAGCAGCGAGCGGTGGGGGGCGCGTTCCAGACCTTTTCGCAGGGCGTCACTTCGCATCTCAATCTTCCTCATCTGGGTTAATCTAGGGTGGTAGAGGGGAATCTACGCAACGGAGTGGGTGCTGTCAAGCGGTAACCCCGGCCCCCGGCTTCACTTGCCATGAGAATAGACTTGCCAATTCCGCCCGGGGACTGTAAGTTTCAGCATAGCAAATTCATACAAAAATAACAGGTTATCAAAACCCTATGGACCATATTTTCGGCCCGGTCAACTCCCGCCGACTCGGCATCTCGCTGGGCATCGACCTGCTGCCTCCCAAAATCTGCAACTTCAACTGTATCTACTGCGAAGTCGGCCCCACCACCACCTTCACCAACACCCGGGACGAATATACCTCCACCGCCGGGATCATTGCCGAAATCGACGCCTATTTCGCCAATACCGAAGCCGTGGCCCGGCTGGACATCCTGACCATCACCGCCTCCGGCGAACCCACCCTGCACAGTGGTCTGGGGGCAATCATCACCCACCTGAGGCGGATCTCCACCAAGCCGGTGGCGGTGCTGACCAACGGGTCCTTGCTCTACCTGCCCGAGGTGCGCCGGGAACTGGCCAAGGCCGACGTGGTGGTCCCCTCCCTGGATGCCGCCCGCCAGGAGAGCTACCGGCGGATCAACCGGCCGGCGGCGGAATGCGACCTGGAGCGGTTGATCGGGGGGCTGGTCGATTTCAGCCGGGAATTCACCGGTCGCTGCTGGCTGGAGATCCTGCTGGCCCGGGGGATCAACGATGCGCCCGATGATCTGGCCGCCTTAGCCGCGGCGGTGGAGCGGATCCAGCCGGAGCGGATTCAGCTCAACACCGTGGCCCGTCCCCCATTGGAAGCCTTCGCCCTGCCCCTCTCCCCGGAGGAATTAAGGGCGGCGGCGGCCTACTTCCAGCTGCCGGTGGATATCCTGACCGACCGTACCCCGCTGGAGCGCGGCAGTGATAAGTCCGGCGGTTCCGGCAAGCATACCGATGCAGAAAATATTCTGCACCTGCTGCAACGCCGACCCTGTCCCGCCGATGACCTGGCCACGGCCCTGGGGATCCCGACGGACCGAGCCACTGAAATTCTGACGCGGCTGACAGCCGCCGGCCAGGTTGAAATTTCCCGCCATCGCGGTCGGGATTACTATGTGATCGCCCCCCAGGAGCGGGGTCAGCAATCGGCAGGCCGCCCGCCGGCGTAAACGGCAGGCCGGCCCCTCCCGGAGATTTTCCGCAACCAGAAGAGAGCAAAAGACCATGAGCGATGACCAGTCCCGTTCAGTACTCGACCGGGTCAGCCAATGGCTGGGCCGCAAAAAAGAGCAACCCGAAAAAAACAACCAAGAGGAACGCGGCACCATGCCCGAGAAGGAAAAACTGAAATCAGAGATTACGCCCCAAGCGGCGGCTCCCAAGGCCCCGGAAAGAAAGCCCCCGGCAGCAGCGGCCCCGGATGGCGGCGAAGCCCGGAGCGAGGAGCAACCAGCCGAGCGAAGTGAAGCCGCCAAAGCAAGCCGGGCCCTTAGCGCTTCGGCTCGCCGCCGCAACCAGCGGGCCCGAGCCAAGGAGCGGGCGGCCCGGGAAGCCACGGCCGCCCAGGCCGCAGACCAGGGTACCGCCCCTGATCTCGAGACAGCTCCCACCGAACAACCGGAAACTGCAACCGCCGCCCCCAGCCAGCCCAAGGCCAAGGCAAGGGCCAAGGCCAAACCCAAAGCTACAGCCAAGGCTGCCGCGCCCAAGGCCGCAACCAAAGCCAAGCCCAAGGCCAAACCCAAAAGTGCCGCCAAGCCGGCCAGCGAGGAGGAGGCTCCCTCCCCGGCCAAACCGGGCAGCGGTTACAAGCTGCTGATCAACACCGACGAACCGGAAGAGTGCCGGCTGGCCCTGCTGGAAAACGGCAAGGTGGAGGGCTTTTTCATCGAATCGGTGAGCCGGGCCCAGATCAAGGGCAATATCTACAAGGGGCGGATCACCTCGGTGGAGGCCAATCTCCAGGCCGCCTTTGTCGACATCGGCCTGCCCAAGAACGGCTTCCTCTCCTTCAGCGAGATCCACCCCGAATATTACAGTCAGGAGGTGGGCCCGGAGACCCACTGGAAGAATCTCAAGATCCAGGACGTGGTCAAAAAGGGGCAGGAGGTGCTGGTGGAGGTGGTCAAGGAGGCCACCGGCAACAAGGGCCCCAGCCTGACCACCTATATTTCCCTGCCGGGCCGCTGCCTGGTGTTGATGCCGGGCAGCGATTCGTCCGGCATCTCCCGCAAGATCGACGATGAGGCCCAGCGCCGCAAGCTCCGCGAGATGGTGGAGGGCCTCAATATTCCCGAAGGGATCGGCTATATCATCCGCACCGCCAGCCAGGAGATCACCAAAACCTCCCTGGGCCAGGACCTGCGCTATCTCCTCAACCTCTGGGAAGAGATCAAGAAAAACGGCCAGACCATGGCCGCGCCGGCCCTGATCTACAAGGAACAGAACATCATCTCCCGTTTCCTGCGCGACCACTACACCACCGATATCCGGGAGATCCTGGTGGACGACGAGGAGGCCGCCGACCAGGTCCGCGACTTTCTCCAGCTGCTGCCGGCGGCCCAGCGCAAAAAGACCGCGGTCAAACTCCACCAGGGCAGCCAGCCGATCTTCCACCAGTATCACGTGGAAAAACAGATCGAACAGATGTTTCAGCCCACCGTGGCGTTGCCCTCCGGCGGCTCCATCGTCATCAACCCCACCGAGGCCCTGGTGGCCATCGATGTTAACTCGGGCCGCACCTCCTCCAAGGACCGCGATTTTGAAGAGAGCATCTTCATCGCCAACATGGAAGCGGCCGAGGAGTTGGCCCGCCAGTTGCGGATGCGGGATCTGGGCGGGCTGATCGTGGTTGATTTCATCGACATGCGTTCCGCCGCCCACACCCGTGAGGTGGAGAAGAAGGTGCGGGAGTGCATGAAGAAGGACAAGGCCAAGGTCGATTTCTCCAAGATCTCCAAGTTCGGCCTGATGCAGATCTCCCGCCAGAAGATGGCGGCGCCCCTCCAGACCACCAGCTACAA
This sequence comes from Desulfurivibrio modestus, assembly GCF_044068625.1. Classification (NCBI taxonomy): domain Bacteria; kingdom Pseudomonadati; phylum Thermodesulfobacteriota; class Desulfobulbia; order Desulfobulbales; family Desulfobulbaceae; genus Desulfurivibrio; species Desulfurivibrio modestus. The sequence continues at coordinate 49,830 of NZ_JBIPKH010000006.1, read as the reverse complement.
GACCTGCCCCCACTGCGAAGGCCGGGGCATGATCCGCTCGGTGGAGAATATGGCGTTGAGCCATCTGCGCCAGATCCAGACCGGCATGAGCCGCCGCCAGGCCAAAAAGGTCCTCTGCCGGCTGCCCATGGAGGTGGCCCAGTATATTCTCAACAAGAAACGGGGCGAGCTACTGGAACTGGAGAAGGAGTACGGGGCCGAGATCGCCGTCGAGATCGACCCCGCCATGATGCCCGCCGACCACAAGATCGACTTTATCCGCGAATAAAAAAGGGGCCGGGTTGGGGGAGCCGTCCCCTCCAACCCGCCTAAAGCCGGTCAACGCTGATAACGCTGCACCGCCCGGTTGTGGTCGCGCAGGTTGCGGGAGAAGTGGTGGGAGCCGTCATTGCGGGAAACAAAGTAGAGATAGTCGGTCTCCTGCGGACGCAGGACGGCGGCGATGGCCTCCCGGCCGGGATTGGCGATGGGGCCCGGCGGCAGGCCCGAGATGAGATAGGTGTTGTAGGGGGTCGGGGTGCGCAGATCCTGGCGGGTCAGGCGACGGTCGAAACTTTGCAGGCCGTAGATCACGGTGGGGTCGGTCTGGAGCCGCATCCGCCGCTCCAGCCGGTTGAAAAAGACCCCGGCGATCAACTCCCGTTCCGCCGCCAGGCCGGTCTCCTTCTCCACGATGGAGGCCAGGGTCATCAACTCCCGCTCGTTTAAGCCGGTTTCGTTGTCCAGCTCGGCCAGCAGTTCGGTCAGCATCCGCCGGGCCCGTTCCACCAGCACCCTGACGATCTCCTCCTGCCGCTGCCCCCGGGTGAAATAGTAGGTGTCGGGGAAAAGCCAACCCTCCAGGGTGGGGGAGTCCAGACCAAAACGGACCGGAGTGGCCGGGTCGGTGGCGAAGGCGACAAAATCGGGGGAATCCACCAGTTTTTGCTCGGCCAGCAGTTGGGCCACCTGAAAGAGGTTGGCTCCCTCGGGAATGGTGACCTGGCGGCGCACGGTGCGCCCGGAGGCCAGCAGGGCCAGCAGCTGCCGGGGAGAAGCGCCGGCGCCGACCGCGTACTCACCGGCCTTCAGCTGCTGGCGCTGGCCGGAAAACAGGGCCAGCCAACGGAAACGCCGATCCGGCCGCAAAACCCCAGCCTCGACCAGGTGCCGCTGGATGGCCGGCAGGGAGGAGCCGGGGGGAATGTAGACCAGGGTCTCTTCCCGGGCCGGGCCAGCCCCGAAGGCATAAAACCCCAGCCAGAGGGCCAGGAACACCGCCAGCAGCAGCGGCAACAAAAACGCCAGCCGCCGCGGGCCGCCGCCGCTCCCGCTTAGCTCCGCCCACCGACCGTCAAATTCCATGCCGAGCCCCTGCTCCCCAACGCCGGGTTAGCGAAAGATAATCTTCAGGATATCATCCATGCTGCGCACCGGGACAAAGGTAATCTTGCTCCGCAGATCCTTGGGAATCTCCTCCAGATCCTTCTTGTTGTGCTCGGGGATGATCACCGTGGTGATCCCGGCCCGCAGGGCGGCCAGGGCCTTCTCTTTCAGGCCGCCGATGGGCAGGACCCGGCCCCGCAGGGTGATCTCGCCGGTCATCGCCACATCGGAACGTACCACCTTCTTGTGCAGGGCCGAATAGAGGGCGGTGGCCATGGTCACCCCCGCCGAGGGGCCATCCTTGGGAATGGCGCCGGCGGGCACATGGACATGGATATCCACCCCGTCGAAATAGCTCTCCTTGAGCTTGAGGTCCTTGAGCCGGGAGCGACAGAAACTCAGGGCGGCCTGGGCCGACTCCTTCATCACCTCGCCCAGCTGACCGGTCAGGGTCAGGTTGCCCCGCCCCTTCATGATCGACACCTCTACGTAGAGGATCTCCCCCCCCACTTCGGTCCAGGCCAGGCCGGTGGCCATGCCGGGCTGATCGATCTGCTCGTTCTCCGCCTCGGGCAGGTGTTTCGGCGGCCCCAGATACTTCTCCATGGTGCGGCCAGTGATCTTGTAGGGGCCCTTGCCCCCCTCGGCCACCTTGCGGGCCACCTTGCGGCAGAGCGCCCCGATCTCCCGCTCCAGGTTCCGCAGCCCCGCCTCGCGGGTGTAATGGGTAATCAACCGGACAATGGCGCCGTCTTCAAAATGGATCTGGCCTGATTTAAGCCCGTTTTCCTTGATCTGACGCGGCACCAGGTAGCGTTTGGCGATCTCGACCTTCTCCTCCTGGGTGTAGCCGGCCAGGCGGATAACCTCCATCCGGTCCAGCAGGGGGGCCGGAATGGTGTCGGTGAGGTTGGCGGTGGTGATGAACATCACGTTGGAAAGATCACAGGGCAGATTGAGATAGTGATCGGAAAACGACGTATTCTGAGCCGGATCCAACACCTCCAGCAGGGCCGAAGAGGGGTCCCCCCGGTAATCACTGCCCACCTTGTCGATCTCATCCATCATGAAAACCGGGTTGTTGACCTCCACGGTCTTGAGCCCCTGGATGATCCGGCCGGGCATCGCCCCGATATAGGTCCGGCGGTGCCCCCGGATCTCCGCCTCATCCCGCATCCCCCCCAGGGAGATCCGGTGAAATTTGCGACCCAGGGCCCGGGCGATGGATTGCCCCAGCGAGGTCTTGCCCACCCCGGGAGGGCCGACAAAACAGAGAATCGGCCCCTTGCTGCTCTTGTTGAGTTTACGCACCGCCAGATATTCCAGGATCCGCTCCTTGACCTTCTCCAACCCGTAATGATCCTCGTCCAGCACCTGGCGGGCCACCTTGAGGTCCAGGCGATCCTTGCTGGCCTTGCGCCAGGGCACATCCAGCAGCCAGTCCAGGTAGGTGCGGATAATCGCGGCCTCCGAGGCATCGGGGTGCATCATCTCCAGCCGCTTGAGCTGCTTGAGCCCCTCCTTCTTGACCTCCGGCGGCATCCGGGTCTTGTTGAACTTATCCCGCAGCTCGTCCAGCTCCTGGGAGCGCTCGTCGATATCACCCAGCTCCTTCTTCAGGGCCTGCAGCTGTTCGCGGAGATAGTACTCCCGCTGACTGCGGCCCATCTCCTCCTTGGCCTCGGACTGGATCCGGGCCTGGACGGTGGAGACCTCCATCTCCTTCTGGAGGAAATCGGCCACCTTGCGCAGGCGGGCCAGGGGATCGAGAATCTCCAGCACCGACTGCGACTCCGCCACCTTGAGCTGGAGGTTGGAAACCACCAGGTCGGCCAACCGGCCCGGCTCCTCGACGTTGTTGAGGATCACCATCAGGTCCGAGGACATGATCCCCTTGAGGGCCAGGATCTTTTCAGTCTGCTCGCGCACATTGCGCATCAGGGCCTCGACTTCCACGTCGATCTCCGGGATCTCCTGGTCATGGAGGACCTCGACATCGGCCAGCAGAAACGGGGTTTCCTGGGCAAAGTCGACGATCCGGGCCTTGTTGACCGCCTGGACCAGCACCTTGAGCCGACCATCGGGCAGCTTCAGGGTCCGCATCACCATGCAGACCATCCCCACCCGGTAGATATCCTTGATCTCCGGCTCATCGACGGCGGCATCCTTCTGGGCCACCAGCATGATCAGCTTGTCCCGGTTCATCGCCTCGTTGACCGCCCCCACCGAGGAGGGACGCCCAACGAAGAGAGGCAGGATCATGTAGTTGAATACCACCACATCCCGAACCGCCATCACCGGCAACTGCGAGGGAATATCCCGCTCGTTGATCTCTTCGATCTCGTCGGTTTCTGGATTCAAATTATCGTCTATATTCACAAAGTTCCTCCTTGGGGATCAAAAACGGGGGCCCGTTTCCGCCCCCTGAGAGTGGGGAATCTAAGCACTGTCCAGCGGCAAGTCAAGCTCTCGGCTTGCCGTCGCCGTGGTCAGGGTCGCGAGCCAATCGGCCACCGCCTCCCGCAGCAGGGCTCGGAAAACCTCCCCGCCGCCGAGACCGCCGCGCCCGAAGGTATAATTTATTTCCAGAAAAAGGGGCTCGGCGGCGCCGGAGGGAAAGATCAGGTCGAAACCGGCCAGGTTGATCCCGCTCTGACGGCAGAAACGACGGACCAGCTCGCGACCGCGGGCCTGCAGGTCCGGATCGGCCTCCCGCTCCACCACCCCGTTCTGGGCCAGGTTATGGTGAAAGGAACCGGGGTTGACCCGCCAGTAACTGAATATTTTTTCACCGATCACCGTCACCCGCAGGTCGCGATCCGCCCCGGGAATATATTCCTGGACGACAAAACCCCGCCCCCCGCCCTGCCACTCCCACTCCTCCAGCCGGGTCATGGCGGCGCGCAGCTCCCCGGCGTCGCGAATCAACCAGGTCCAGCGCCCCTCCCCCCCATGGCGGGCCTTGACCACCAGGGGAAAAGGGGGCAGCTCCACCTTGAGCCCCATCTCGGGGTGCTCGCCCACCATGGTCTCCACCCGGGGAAAGATCCAGGTGGCGGGATGGGGGGCGCCCAACTCCCAGAAGAGAAGGGTGTCGCCGATCTTGCCCTCCCCCTTGAAGCGGCTGTCGTAATTGGGGAAAACCGCCGGGGCGCAACGGCGGCAGAGCAGATAGAGTTCCCGCTCCACGGTCTGGGGCAGAATCACCCCTTTGCTCCGTTTAAGCAGCTCGGGCAGCCGCCGGTCCCAAACCGCCCGGTCCCAGAGAAAAAGATCCCCGTCGAATTCGGGGTGAAAGGAGATAACCAGCTGCTCTTCTGTCATGAAAAACCCGCTATTTACTTGCAAAAAAAGGAGGGCCGCGCCATATATAGCCCTGAATTTTACGTTTACCGCACCAGGAGGAGATAATGCCACCTAAAAATCTGGGCCCTGCCACCTTCTTCACCCCGGCCGAAAACCCCTGGCCGGAGCTGTTCCCCCCCGAACTGCCGGTCTGGGAAGGGCTGCGGCGGCTCAAGGAGTACCTGGAGGGCCAGAGCTACACCACCCTGCCGGAGAGTTTCAGGGCCACCGCCGGGCCGTTGGCCGAAACCCTGGTCTACTTCCGGGAGGGGGAGAGCGGCGACTGCCGCCTACTGGCCGGCTCGGAGTGCGAAATCAACTACCTCTCCCCCACCAAGGGGCAGCTGGAGGTGCGCCACCGGGGGCAACGGCTGGAGGGGGCGGGGGTCCTGATGGCCGGCACGGTGCTGATGGGCCGGCAGATTCAACTGGGCCGGGGGGTGCTGGTTGAGGCCGGCGCCTTTCTCAAGGGGCCGCTGGTGATCGGCGATCAGAGTGAAATCCGCCAGGGGGCCTACCTCAGGGGCCATTGCCTGATCGGTAGCCGCTGCGTGGTGGGCCATGTCACCGAAGTGAAAAACTCCATCTTCATGAATGACGCCAAGGCCGGTCACTTCGCCTACATCGGCGACAGCATTTTAGGACCGGAGAGCAATCTGGGGGCGGGGACCAAGCTGGCCAACCTCCGTTTCCTGGGGGGCAGCGTCCAGATCCGTCACGAGAGCGGCAGCATCGACAGCGGCCTGAAAAAATTGGGCGCCATCCTGGGGAGCGGCTGCCAGACCGGCTGCAACTCGGTGACCAACCCCGGCACCCTGCTGGGCAAGGGCTGTTTCCTGCTGCCCAACACCACCGCCCCCACCGGCTACCACTCGGCCAACACCGTCATCCGCCCCTAAATTTTGGCCGGGAGCCCCGGTTCAGGTGATCAGCCGCCGCCGGCTCAAACCCGGTAGTAGTGGTGCAGGGCGTAGAGGAACTCGAAAGAGAGGGCGATAACCAGAAAAATTTTGGCCCGTCCGGGCCAGGCCGGGGTGGCGCCGGACACCTTACGCATCACCAGCACCACCAGATAGGCGGTGGCGATGGCCACCGGCAGCGACCGGGCCAGGTGGCTGCCGGTGGCCAGCAGGGTTTCCAGGGGCTGGCCCGGGTAGTAACGACAGGCGGCCAGCAGGTAGATCAGGGCCAGAATGGCCGGTCCAATGATTTGTCGCATTTGCCGAAGATGGAGTTTAAGATCAAGGTTTCCCGCAGCCAGAAGGCTGTTCACAACTAAGCAAGGTTAGCACATGCCCCCCGTTTCCGCTCTCTATTTTCCCGACCTGCTGCCGCCGCCGGCGACGGCCGCCATCCTGACGGAACTGTTTGCCCCCCTGGGCTGCTACCGGATTGCAGCCGCTGACCAGAAGCCGCCCGCGCCCTGGGCCGACCTGGAGGCGAGCGGCCGACTGAAGTTTATCCAGCCCCTGGCCGCCGACCAGCTCGATCTGGGCCGCCTTGATCAGTTACTCCGGGAACTGGAGGGGCGCTCCGGCCAGGATATCGCCCTTTTTGTCCAGGGAATCCTGGCCCAACTCAGCGCCGCTCGCCAGGAAATGGCCAGCGAGCTGGTGCCTCCCCTGCTGGGCTGGCACGAAGACCGAGCGGCCAGGGAGGAGGAGGAAACCCTCTGGCGGGCCCTGCTGCTGCTCAAGCTGGCGGAACTCCAGGAGCGCCGGGAGCGGGAGCTGACCATGGAACTGCGGGAGTTTGAAGCGCGCCGCACCGCCCTGTTCCGGCAACTGCGGGGTGATGAAGAGCACAGGACCGTCTCCGCCGCAGCGCCGGCCGGCCCGGAAGTTTCTCCCGGCCGCAATTCGGCCCGGCTGCTCCGGGCTTGGAGCCAGCTCTTTCTCCGGGATCAAGGGGAGACGGAACTGCTGGTCAGCGCCGATCCCGAAGCGGTGGCCCTGCTGCTGGATGGCTACAGTTCCGCGGTGGGCCGGGAGCCCCTGGGGCTGGGAGAGCTGCCCCTGCCGGCTGAGGGCGCGGCCCACCTTGCCCCTGCAAACCGCGACCAACTGACCCTGGCTCTGGAACGGGCCGCCGCCGAGGGCGAGGGCGAGGCCTTGGCCACCGCCCTCGCCGCCTGCCGCCAAAACCTGCCTCTGGAGGGGGGGGAGGGGAAAAACCAGACCGGCGCCGGGATCGAATTCTTCCTGTTGCCGGGGGGGTCGCTACGCAACCTGCTGGCCGGGCTCCATCGACACCCGCCCAGGGGCAGCCTCCGGGAGGAAACCGGCCCCGGAGCAAAGCGCCACGGCCTGATCGCCCTGCTGCGCCAGTAACCGCAGCCTCAACGGTAGGGATTGATGCTCAGCACCGGACAGCGGGCGGTTTTAATCACCTTTTCCGCCACACTGCCAAAAAGGACCCGCTCCAACCCCTTGTAACCGTGGGTGCCCATGACAATCAGATCGATCCCGGTGCGGGCCGCGTGTTCGACAATGGTTTCGGCCACATCACCAGCCAGCACCCGGGTCTGGACGGCGGTGTCGGCCGGCAGAGACTCCTTGATGAAGCTGCTCATCTTATCCTCGGCACTGCGCACCATCTCCTCTTCAAACTGGGCGATGGGCACATGGGGAACAAAAAAACCGGAATAATCGTCGAAGCTCTGGACCACGAACACCACCGACAGCTCGGCGCCGAACACCTGGGCCAGGTCGGCCGCCGAACTAAGAATCTTGCGGGAATTATCGGAAAAATCGACCGGTACCAATATTTTTTTAAACTCACTCATCACCAAACCTCCCCAAAATTTTAGGGTATCAAACCTGCCCATGACCAGGACCGCGCAGACAACCAACCCAGCCCAGCCTTCCGACCACAGGCTAGCAGCGGCCGCCGATCATTGTCAAGCGGTAAGCACGCTGGCGGCTCGCATGGAGGAGATCTTCGCCGGCGACGGCCTGCTGGCCCACCACCTCCCCCATTACGAGACCCGGAGCGGCCAACTCGCCATGGCCCAGGCGGTGGCCCGCACCCTGACGCCGACAGAGGAGCCAGCCGGCGACCCGCCGCAGGAAGAGGGGGAACATCTGCTGCTGGTGGAAGCGGGCACCGGCACCGGCAAGACCCTGGCCTATCTGGTCCCCGCCGTTCTCTCCGGCCGCCGGGTGGTGGTTTCCACCAACACCATCAACCTGCAGGAGCAGATCCTGGCCAAGGAGATTCCCTTTATCCGCCGCTACCTGGCCCCCTGGCTCAAGGCGCTCTGCGTTAAGGGGCGCCAGAACTACCTCTGCCTCCATCGCTGGCATCAGCTACTGGCCGGCCACCGGCAGGGACGGCTTTTTGCCGGCTCCGGCGCCAACTTGACCGTCGATGACCGGGAACTGACCCTGATCAACCAATGGTTGAAAGAAACCGAACAGGGTGACCGGGCCGAGTTGCGACTGCTGGCCGACGATTCCCAGCTCTGGCAGGCGATCAATGCCGCCACCGGCCACTGTCCCGGCTCCTCCTGCCCCCACGCCGCCGAATGCTTTATCACCCGCCTGCGCCAACGGGCGGCCCGGGCCCATCTGCTGATCGTCAATCACCACCTCTTCTTTTCCGACCTGGCGGTGCGCCGTTTCGGCCATGCCGAGGTCCTGCCCCGTTACGAGGCGGTGATCTTCGACGAGGCCCACCATCTGGAAAATATCGCCACCCGCCATTTCGGCCTGGGGATCAGCCACTACCAGATCATCGACCTGGTCCGCGACCTGGAGAGCATGGCCGAGGAGCGCTTACGGGAACAGGACCGGAGCCGCCTGCTCCAAAACGCCAGGGCCCTGGCGGTTGAGGCGGATCTGCTCAAGGACTTTTTCCCTCCGGAACGGGGCCGCTTTCCGCTGCTGCCCCTGTTGCAGAGCCACCCCCAGTGGCCCCAAACCCGCCAAGACCTGGAAAACGGCTTCCTGGCCTTAAGCCGCCAACTGGAAGAGCTGGCCCGGGCGGAAGAGGTCTGGGCGCCGCTGCTGCGCCGCGGCCAGGAGCTGGCCGACACCTTCAGGGCCATTGTCGAACCGGCCGCCGGCGGCGAAGGGGTTGCCGAAGCGATCCACTGGTATGAGCGCCGGGAAAAAACGGTGCAGTTGGCCGCCTCCCCCATCGAGATCGCCCCCCACCTGCGGCAGCACCTCTACCAGCAGATCAAGGCGGCGGTTTTCACCTCCGCCACCCTGCGCACCGGCAACGATTTCCGTTACGTCAAAAACCGGCTGGGCCTGCCGGAACCCTGCCCGGCCCTGGCCCTGGACACCCCCTTCAACTATCCCCAGCACACCCTGCTCTACGTGCCCGGCCCCGATTTCCCCCTCCCCGGCTCCCCGGACTACCCCTCCCACTCCCTGCGGGTGATCCGGGAGCTTATCCAGCACTCCCGGGGGCGGGCCCTGCTGCTTTTCACCAGTGTCGAAGCGATGCGCCGGACCGCCGCCGCCCTGACCGGCACCATCTCCTACCCCCTCCTGGTCCAGGGAGACGCCCCCCGCTCGGTCCTGTTGGAGCAGTTCCGCCGCCGGACCCGCTCCATTCTGCTGGCGGTGGCCAGCTTCTGGGAGGGAGTCGATGTCCCCGGCGAATCGTTGAGCTGTGTAATCATCGACAAACTTCCCTTTGAGGTTCCCAGTGATCCTGTTATCATGGCCCGGATCGACAAGATCCAGAGCGAGGGCGGCAATCCCTTCTTCGATTTCCAGGTGCCCCGGGCGGTGCTGATGCTCCGTCAGGGGGTGGGGCGTTTGATGCGCTCCGCCAGTGACCGGGGGGTGCTGGCCATCCTCGATGTCCGGCTGTTCAGCAAGGGTTATGGCAAGATCTTCCGCCGCAGCCTGCCGCCAAGCCCGATCAGCCGGGAACTGGCCCAGGTGGAGAAGTTTTTCAAGCAGGAGAATGACCGGTGAAACCCGCGGAACTGAAAAAACGACTGGCCGCCGAGGCAACCCGCTTGGACCGGGTGATGCGGGACGACCTCACCACCGCCATCAAGGCCGACTCCACCCTGGCGGCGGTGCTGGACCACGCCCTCTTTGCCGGAGGCAAAAGGATCAGGCCCCTGCTTACCATCCTGGCCGCCCAACTCACCGGCAGCGCCGATAACCCCGAGGCCCTCCCCCCGGCCCAACTGGATCGACTGGCCATCGCCTTCGAGTACCTCCATGCGGCCAGCCTGCTCCATGACGATGTGATCGATCATGCCCGGCTGCGCCGGGGCCGGGAAACGGTCAACACCCGCTGGGCCAACGAACATGCCATCCTGGCCGGAGATTTTCTCCATGCCCGGGCCATGCTGCTGGCCGGCACCGCCGGGGGCATCCATTCTCTGGAGCTGATCGGTATCGCCACCCAGGCCATGGTGGAGTCGGAATTTATCCAGATGGAGGCGGCGGCCAGGGCCGACGACCAGGAAGAGACCTACTTTAAGGTCCTGGCCGGTAAAACCGCCGCCCTGATCGCCGCGGCCTGCGAATGCGGAGTGGTGGCCGCCGGCGGCACCCCGGCCCAGCGCCAGGCCCTGCACACCTACGGGGCCAACCTGGGCCTGGCCTTCCAGATCATCGACGACCTCCTCGATTACCAGGGAGAACCCACCGCCACCGGCAAGGCGGTGGGCAACGATCTCCAGGAGGGCAAGATGAGCCTGCCGATGATTTACGCCCTGGAGCGGGCCGCCCCGGCCCAACGGGACTGGCTGCGGGAGATTCTGACCATCAGCCCGGCCGAGCGACTGGGCCATTTGGCGGCGGTCACCCTGAAAATGGCCGAGAGTGGGGTCTTTACCGCCTGCCGCAACCGGGCCGAAGAGCTGATCAAAACCGGGTTTGCCGGCCTGACCGGCTGCCTGCCGCCGGCCGCTCCCGCCCAAAAGGCCGCAGAGGCCCTGGCCCTGCTTGGCGCCCTGGGCCGATATGTTCTGACCCGGAAGAGATAGATGGCGGCCGGGACCAGAAAAAAAACGCCCCGCCCCCCCACCAAAAGCCGCGCCGCCGGGGGAGGAGGCCGCCCCGGCCCCAAGCGGATCAATCGTCGCAAACGGGCCGCGATCTCCCTGCCCTGGCGGGCCGGCCTGATTACCATCCTGCTGCTGCTCAGCCTGGGGACCCTGGCCTACCTGGTTTTTCTCCACCAGCCAGCGCCACCGACCGACGGCACCGGCCGGGAACTCTCGGTGGTCCCCCCGGCCCTCTCCCTGCCGGCTGCTCCCGACCTGGCCAGCGAACCAACCCCACCGCCCGCCCCGGCCAAGCCCCGGGAGGCGGCCCTCCCACCCGCCCCAACGCCGACGCCGGCCCTGCCGGGCAGCGACCAGCGCCCCCTGGTGGCGATCATTATCGACGACATGGGCTATCGGCCGGAGACCGAACGGTTGATGCTGGCCCTGGATCTGGAGTTAACCTTCTCCTTCCTGCCCTTTTCCCCCCACCTCAACCAGAGCCTGACCACCGCCCGCCAGCAGAATCGCGACATCCTCCTGCACCTGCCCCTGGAGGCGCTGGACGGCAAGTGGAGCAGCACCCCGGGCATGCTCCTGACCGCCATGGGAGCCGAGGAGATCGCCGACGGCTTTGCCACCGCCCTGGCCCAGGTGCCCATGGCCATCGGCCTGAACAACCACATGGGCTCCCGCTTCACCACCGACCCCGCCGCCATGGACCGCCTGCTGGCCCAGGCTGCCCACTACGACCTCTTTTTCCTCGACAGCCTGACCACTCCCGACAGTGTGGCCGCCGCCGCCGCGACCCGTCACCAGGTCCCCTTGCTCCGCCGGGACATCTTTCTGGACAATGACCAGGATGAACAAAAGATTCGCGACCAACTGGAGTCTCTGCTTAAGATAGCGGAAAAACGGGGCTATGCCATTGGGATCGGCCACTCTTATCCCGAAACCCTGCAGGCCCTGCGAAGTTTCCGACCGGAACTGGAGAGGCGGACCCGGCCGGTGGGCCTGAGCCGACTCTACCAATTGCAATAACTTACAGCCCAACCACTTTCCCCTTTACTTTTTGGCGGGCCCCAGCTATTAAATTAGCAGCTTAACTTTATCTCCCTCAGATCTCCCTCCAGGCCGGAAAACGTCGCGATGACCGATCAACATATTGAAGATATGGCCAAGTTGCTTAAAACCATGGCCCATCCCATTCGGCTGAAGATCCTCTGCCTGCTCCAGGAGAAGGAGATGACGGTGGGCGAGCTGCACGAGAAGGTGCGCACCACCAACGCCAACGTCTCCCAGCACCTCAACATCCTCCGTAACCAGGGGATCATCGCCTACCGCAAGGATGCCAACTTCATCCACAATCGGATCAGCGAAGGCCGGATTGTCGAACTGATGAAAACCCTGCGCGAGCTTTTCTGCACCGCCGCCGATTAACCACCCAGACCCGTCCAGCTACCACAGGAGTTTGACCATGATCGGACATAAGTGGACGCTACCCGCCCTCAAGCATCCCCGCCTGATCATCGCGGTGATGACCGCCCTGACCCTGGCCCTGGGCCTGATGATTCCCCGGATCACGGTGGACACCAACCCGGAGAACATGCTGGCCGCCGATGAGCCGGTGAGGGTTTTCCACAATCAGGTCAAGCGCGAGTTCTCGCTCCATGACGTGGTGGTACTGGGGGTGGTCAACGAGCAGCATCCCGACGGGGTGTTCAACCCGGAATCTTTGGCCAGGATACTGGCCCTTTCCCGTTTTGCCCAGGAGCTCAGCGATCCGGACAACCCCGATCGGCGGGTGGTACCCCGCTATGTGATCGCCCCGGACACCGTGGACTCCATCGAACAGGACGGCCCCGGCCAGATCCGCTTCGAATGGCTGATGCCCACCGCCCCCACCAGCCGGGAAGAAGCCCTGGCGGTCCGCGACCGGGCCCTGGGCAATCCCCTCCTCCGTGGAACCATGGTTTCCGAGGATGGCCAGGCCCTGGCCATCTACCTGCCCATCAGCAGCAAGGAGTACGCCTATCAGGTGCGGCGGGCCCTGTTGGACAAGATCGCCGAATTCGGGCCGGTGGATGACCAGTACCATATCACCGGGCTGCCGGTGGCCGAAGACACCTTCGGGGTGGAGATGTTCACCCAGATGGCGGTCTCGGCTCCCCTGGCCATGGTGGCCATCTTCCTGCTGATGCTTTACTTTTTTCGCCAGATCAAGATGATCATCGCCCCGATGATCGTGGCGATGCTCACCGTCATCGCCACCATGGGCATGCTGATCGGCACCGGCCATACCGTCCATATCATGAGTTCGATGATCCCGATCTTCCTGATGCCGATCACGGTGGTGGCCAGCATCCACATCCTGTCGGCCTTTTTTGACAAATACCAGGAGAGCCGGGATCGGGTCCAGACCTTGAAGGAGGTGATGGACAATCTTTTCACCCCCATCCTTTACACCTCGATCACCTCGGCGGCCGGTTTCGCCTCCCTGGCCCTGACCCCCATCCCCCCGGTCCGGGTTTTCGGCCTGTTCGTGGCCTTCGGCATCATGCTGGCCTGGGTGTTGACCGTCCTCTTCATCCCCGCCTACATCATGCTGCTCAAGGAGAGCACCCTGGCCAATTTTGGGGTCAAGGGGCCGGACCGGCGACAGAAGGAGAAAGGGTCGGCTTTGGACCGGCACCTCAACTGGCTGGGGGGCTTTACCTTCAAATATGCCCGACTGATCCTGATCCTGACCGTGGTCGCCCTAGGGGTGGCGGCCCTGGGGATCAGTCGGATTACGGTCAATGACAATCCGGTGAAATGGTTCACCGAGAAACATCCCATCCGGGAGGCCGATCGAGTCCTCAACCACCATTTTGCCGGAACCTACGAAGCCTTCCTAATCCTGGAAAGCACCGGCCAGCAGCTCTCGCCCGCCGCCGCCGCCCAACTGCTCGGCCAAACCCTGGGGGAGACCGAGCTGGGTCCGGAGGGGCAGGCGTTGACCGAGGGGGCGGCAGCGGAAGCGGTGGCGGTGGCCGCCGCCGGCGACGACCTTGAGCTCTTTTTCCATGAGCTGGAAACGCGCTGGGAGGATCAGCTCTTTGCCGCCGTTGACGATGCCGCCTATGACTTTTGGGCCGCCGCCATGAACCAGCTGGTGGCCCTGCAAGGGCGGGGGGAGGTTTTCAAGCAGCCGGAGATGCTGCAGTGGCTGATCGAACTGGAGGAGCATCTAATCCGGGGCGGCACCGTGGGCAAAAGCAATTCGGTAACCTCCCTGGTGCGTAAGGTCTACCAGGAGCTGCTGGGGGGAGCCCCCGGGGACTACCGCCTGCCGGAGAGCGCCGCCGGGGTGGCCCAAACCATGATGGCCTTTCAAAACAGCCACAAACCCGATGATCTCTGGCACCTGGTCACGCCCGATTTTCGCAAGGCCAATCTCTGGCTCCAGTTGCGGGAGGGTGACAACCAGGTGATGGAGCAGACCCTGGCCGATCTGGAGCAGTTTCTGGCCGTCAATCCGCCGCCCACTTCGCTGGAACACCACTGGGCGGGGCAGACCTACATCAACGTAGTCTGGCAGCAGAAGATGGTTTACGGAATGCTCTGGGCCTTCCTGGGCAGCTTCGTGGTGGTTTATCTGCTGATGACCCTGCTCTTCCGCTCCCCCCTCTGGGGGGCGCTGGCGATGATTCCCATGACGGTGACCATCGCCTTCATCTATGGCCTGATCGGCTTTGTCGGCAAGGACTACGACATGCCGGTGGCGGTCCTCTCCTCCCTGACCCTGGGGCTGGCGGTGGACTTCGCCATCCATTTTCTCCAGCGCTCGCGGATGGCCTACGACCGCCTGGGCTCCTGGCTGCTGGCCAAGGAGGAGATTTTCGCCGAACCCTCCCGGGCCATCACCCGCAATGTCATCGTGGTATCGGTGGGCTTCGTGCCGCTGCTGGCCGCGCCCCTGGTGCCCTACAAGACGGTGGGCTTCTTTATCGCCGCCATCCTGGCGGTCTCCGGCCTGGCCACCATGTTCATGCTGCCGGCGGCCTTGCGCCTGCTGGAACGACGGCTGTTTAAGCCCGGCCGCGCGAGCTGATATTTCCCCAATCTCCTGGGGCCTAAGGCTTGGCCACGGAATTGGGGATCAAACAAACGAAGAATAAAACCTGATCTGGAGGTGACCCATGAATATTTTGCCAACAACGTTAGTCGCGGCCCTGCTCCTCTTCTGGTCGACGGCAGCGGCGACGGCCATGGAGGTGGCGGAGATCGTGGAGCGGGCCAACCTGGCCTCCTACTACGCCGGGGATGACGGGCGCTCCGAGGTGCGGATGCTGATCACCGACGCCCAGGGACGGGAGCGGGAACGGCAGTTCGTAATCCTGCGCAAGAATATCGAGGCCGGAGGCCGCCAGCTCTTCTACGTCTATTTTGAGCGCCCCCTGGATGTCCGCCGCATGGTCTTCATGGTCCACAAATATCTGGACCGCGACGATGATCGCTGGCTCTTCCTGCCCGACCTTGACCTGGTCCGGCGGATCGCCGCCTCGGACAAACGGAGCAGCTTCGCCGGCTCCCATTTTCTCTACGAGGATGTCTCCGGCCGGGCGCCGGTGGAGGACAACCACCAACTGATCGAGGAGGACGCCGACTACTATCTGCTGGATATCACCCCCAAGGATCCGGCCACGGTGGAATTTTCCCGCTATACGGCCCGCATCGCCAAGAGCAGTTTCCTTCCTGTTTATATGGAATATTTTGATCGCCAGGGGCAAAAATACCGGACGGTGGAAGCCTTGGCGGTGGAGGAGATCCAGGGCTTTCCCACCGTGGTCAAATCCCGGGTCCGCGACCTGGCTGGAGGAGGGGAAACCCTGATGGAGTTCAGCAACATCAGCTACAATATCGGGCTGGACGAATCCCTGTTCACCGAACGTTTTCTCCGCCGCCCCCCCCGGGAAATCCGTCGCTAGCAGGAGGTTGCGACTTATGAATCAGAAACCGATCCGCCCCGCCGCCCTGCTCTCTTTGTTGCTGCTGCTGACCCCGCTGCCGGCGGCGGCCCTGGAGCGGATGCAGGATTATCTTTTTGAACGCCACGACACGGAGCTGCACGGCTTTGTTGAGGCGCGGGGGGGCGTCCGCCTCAACCGCCAGGAGGATCAGAAGGAGATCTCCATCGGCGAGGCCCGTTTGCAGCTCGATCTCTCCCGCTGGCTGGGCGACGGCGAGCTACGGCTCAAGGGCGACCTGCTGGCCGACGGGGTGGAGGAGCAGCTCGACGCCGAACTGCGGGAGTTCAACTACAGTTTTTCTCCCTACCAATCGGTGGATCTCCGCCTGGGCCGCCAGGTGCTGACCTGGGGCACCGGCGACCTGCTCTTCATCAACGATACCTTCGCCAAGGATTGGGAATCCTTTTTCATCGGCCGCGATGACGAATATCTCAAGCTGGCCGCCGACGCCGTCCGGGCCGGGATATTCGGCGGGCCGGTGAATATCGACCTGATCTACGTGCCCCTGGTCACCCACTCCCGCTATATCGACGGCTCCCGCCTCTCCTACTGGCACGGACCCGAGGGTCGGATCGCCGGCCGCGACCTGATCATGGCCGATCACGAGCGCAACCGGGTGTTCCGGGACAGCGAATACGCCCTGCGCTTGAGCCGCAACCTCGACGGGACCGAATACGCCCTCTACGGTTACTACGGCTTCTGGAGCACCCCGGAGGGGCTGGATCCGGCCACCATGAAGCTCTTCTACCCCCGGCTGGCGGTGTACGGCGCCAGCCTGCGCCGAGCCCTGGCGGGCGGAATCAGCCATCTGGAGGTGGGTTACTACGACTCCCGTGATGATCGCAACGGCGACAACCCCATGGTCCGCAACAGCGAGCTGCGTCTGCTGATCGGCCACGAACGGGAACTGGCCCGCGATCTCACCGGCGGCCTCCAGTATTACCTGGAACGCAAGCTGGATTACGACAACTACCGGGCCAGTCAGCCTGCCGGCGCTCCCCTGGCCGATGAAAACCGCCATCTGCTGACCCTGCGGCTCACCAAACTGTTGCTGCAACAGAACCTGCAGCTTTCACTTTTTATCTACTGGTCACCCTCGGACCAGGACGCCCACCTGCGCCCCAAGGCCCACTACAAGATCAATGACCGGCTGGCGGTGGAGGGCGGCGCCAACATCTTCACCGGCCGCCACGACCACACCTTCTGGGGCCAGTTCGAGGACAACAGCAATATCTACCTCGGCCTGCGCCAGAGTTTCTAAATTCTACCAGCAAGGAGCATTTGCCATGACCGTCAACGACTGGATTCACGTGATCGCCGGCTTCTTCATTCTGGCCAGCCTGGCCCTGGGCACCTGGGTCCACCCCTACTGGTACTTCTTCACCGCCTTTGTCGGGGCCAACCTCTTCCAGTTCGGCTTCAGCAAGTTCTGTCCCCTGGGGATTATCCTCAAGAAACTGGGGGTTCCGGAGCAGCGTTAATCTTGCCGGGGCCCTCCCTTGACTGATCGGGGGTTACCGGGTATTTTCCGGGGATGGATTCGGCGATTTTTACCCCCCAATACCTGCGCAAGACCAACCCCTATTTCTTCGCGGTGATCCGCGAAGCCCAGGATGTTGAAGAGGCCCGGAGCCGCCTGCTGCAACTGGCCGACCAGATGGAGCTGGGAGCTGATACCGCCGGCGGTGATCGAGACGCGGGGGTGCTGACCCGGATTCGTGATTGCGCGGCGGTGTTGCGCTCGCTGATCAAAAAAAGTTCGGAGACCGCCGCCGGCTTCAGTGTCACCGAGGCGCTGTGGGATCTTGCCCGCCAGCAACCCCGGCCGGAGCTTACCCCCGGGTTTTACGCGGAGATCTTCTACCTGTTCAAAGGTTTACAGGGCCAGGGCCCCCGGCGGGCCCTGGACTCGATCCATCTGGCGCCCATCGAGGAGAGCGGCCGGGCGGCGGCCCGGGAGCGCAGCCGGCAGCTTGACGATCTCTGGAGCGAGGTGGACCGCTATATGGAGTCCTATCCCAGCGGCCTCCATGAAGCGGCCATCGCTCGCCGCAAGCGGCGGCGGGACCATATTCTCAAAACCCTGGGGGCCGATCTCGACCAGTGGTACGACTGGCGCTGGCAGATCAAAAATGTCGTCAAGGAGCTGGAGCCCCTGGAGAAGCTGGTCAAGCTTTCCGCGCCCGAGAGGAAGGCCCTCAAAATCGCCCGCGAGCATAAGCTGCCCTTCGGGATCACCCCCTACTACCTGAGTCTGATGGATGATGAGAGCGCCAGCCAGGGCGGGGGGAGAGATGCCGCCATCCGGGCCCAGGTGCTGCCCCCGCTGAGCTATGTCAAGGGGGTGATCAGCATCGACGATCCCTCCTGCCTGGATTTCATGGGCGAGGAGGATACCTCCCCCACCGACCTGATCACCCGGCGCTATCCGGCAATCTGCATCCTCAAGCCCTACAACACCTGCCCCCAGATCTGCGTTTACTGCCAGCGCAACTGGGAGATCGACGAGGCCATGGCCCAGGGGGCCTTCGCCGGCATGGATCGGGTGGACGCGGCGATCCGCTGGATCCACGATCACCCTTCAATCCATGAGGTTTTAATCACCGGCGGCGATCCTTTGGCCATGGGCAACGAGGCCCTGGCCGGCATCCTCGATAAGGTGGCGGCCATTCCCACCGTGGAGCGGATTCGGCTCGGCACCCGCACCCTGGTCACCATGCCCATGCGCTTCACCGAAGGCCTGATCTCGCTGATCGCCCGCCACCGCAAACCCGGCCAACGGGAGATCGCGGTGATGACCCACGTCCAACACCCCTATGAGATCACCCCGGAGATGGTGGAGGCGGTCAACCGCCTGCGGCTGCGGGGAATTCCGGTCTATAACCAGTTGGTTTACACCTTCTACGTCTCCCGCCGCTTCGAGGCCGCCGCCCTGCGCCGCCACCTGCGGCTGATCGGTATCGACCCTTACTACACCTTCAACACCAAGGGCAAGGATGAGACCATCGGCTACCGGGTTCCCATCGCCCGGCTGATCCAGGAGCAGCAGGAGGAGGCCCGCCTGCTGCCTGGGCTGGCCCGAACCGACGAGGCGGTCTTCAACGTCCCCCGCCAGGGCAAGTGCTACCTCCGGGCTCGGGAGTACCGCAACCTGCTGGCCATCCTCCCCAACGGGGCCCGGGTTTATGAATTTCTCTCCTGGGAGAAGAAGGTCTCCCAGCACACCACCACCTACCTCACCGAGGATGTTCCCATCCTCGACTACCTGGCCCGGCTGCGCCGGATTGGGGAGTCCAGCTCGGACTACGAATCGATCTGGTACTACTACTGAGCCGCCACCGCCGGCAGTAGTTTTTCGCCGATGGGGACAAAGGCCCGCCGGGCCGCCGCCAGATCCCGGCAGCGGGGCAGCCGGCCCAGCACCGACACCCGGCCCAGCTCGGCGATGGTGCGCATATTGTCCTCAACAATCACCGCCGGCAAATCCTCGGCCTCATCACTGAACACCACCCCGGCCAGCGCCAGCTTACGGGAGCGCATGGCCTCCAGGCTGAGCAGGGTATGGTTGATGGTGCCCAGGCCACTGCGGGCCACCAGCAGCACCGGCAGAGCCAGCTCCGTCACCAGATCCGCCAGCAGCTTTTGCCGGTTCAGGGGCACCAGCAGCCCCCCCACCCCCTCCACCACCAACAGCTCGCAGCCGGCCCGGGCCTGGTGAAAGAGGGACCGCAGCCGTTCCGTCTCCACCCGGGCCCCCTCCTGTTCCGCCGCCAGATGGGGGGAAGCCGGCAGCCGGAAACGATAGGGTACCGCCAGCTCAAGCCCCCCGGCGGCACCGGCCAGAGCCGACGGCTGACCGGAGCAGGCCGCCACCGCCGCCAGATCCTCCGGTACCGGCCCGCCGCAACCGGTGGCCACCCATTTCTGATAAGCGGCCGCCACCCCCCGGCGGCGGAGAAAATCGACCAGCAGGGCGCTGATCATGGTTTTGCCCACCTCGGTATCGGTGGCGGCCACAAAAATCGCCCCTCCGGACTGCCTCTGTTCAACCGGCTTCATCTTGCCCTCCTTTAGCTCTCCCCTTGGCCAACAGGACCTGAAAACTGACCTCGCAACCCCGGGGACGATGGGCAAACCAGGCGGCCAGTTCCCGATAGCGGCCAGGGCTGAGCCTGGCCAGCCCGGCTCCACCGGTCCCGGTATGGCGAAAATGGCGGAGCAGCTCCGGCAGGGAGGAGAAGCGGCGAGTCAACCGATGTTCCCGCAGCTCCACCTCGCCAAATTGAGCCGTCAGCAGTCGCTGCAACTCCTCCCGGTCGGGAAATAAGCGGGCCGCGACCCGCACTTGGCCCCGGCTGACCCGGGCCAACCCCTGGTCCAGTTCAGCCAGACTCTCCCGGCCAAAGATGGTGGCCAGCAGCAGACCGCCGGGAAGCAGGCTTGCCCTGATCCGGGCAAAGGCTCCGGCCGGATCGCTGAACCACTGGATGGTGGCGTTGGCGGTGATACAGGCAAACCGGGTTCGGTTGGCGGCCAAAAAGGTTTCGGCATCCTGACAGATAAAATCGACCGGAGCCCCGACCTTTGGCCCGGGCGGGGCCAGGGTTTCGATCTTGCGCCGGGCCTCGCCGAGCATCGCTGGGGAAAAATCCAGGCTCACCAGCCTGGCCTCCGGAAAGCGCTGCCGCAACAGGCGGGTATAGTTGCCGGTCCCGCAACCCAGTTCCAGGAGGGGGCCGGGGGGCAGCGAGGGGGGCAGTTCGGCGGCCAGCAGCTCCAGGGCCTGGCGTTGGATATCGGCATGATCATCGTAGGTGGCGGCGGCCCGATTGAAGCGCTGCCGAATCAGATCTTTGGCGGGGCGGGCCGGGGGGGGGGCATCCGCCTTATAGAGCGACTCTTCCAGAAAGAGGGCGTGGCCGCCCTGTTCCAGCACCCGCTCGGCAACCCCCGGCAGCCTTAAGCGCTGGCCCACCGGGGCAATCAGATCCCGGCGACCGTGAAGACCTTGGATCGCCAGGGTCGAGGACACCGGCGCCGGGGTAAGGGCCAGAAAGTCCAGACCGCGCCGCAACAACTCCGGGGCGGCCTGGGCCTGGTTAAGATATGCCGCCTCCAGCCGGTGCTGGAAGGCAAGATACTCGGCCCGGTAACCCAAAAAGCATTTGCGGTAAAAAGACCGGAGAAAATCCTCCGCCTGTTCCCGAAGCTCCCGGCGGATGGCGGCCAGCTCCGCTGCCGGCCAGGCGGCTCGCACCCCCAGCAGCCGCAGGGAGGCCACCCGCTCCGGAAAGCGGCGGGCGAAATCCAGGGCGCAAAGCCCCCCCAGGGACCAACCCCACAGCTCACATTGCCCGCTCCCCCGTTGCTCCAGCCAAAGGGCCAACTCCTCGGCCAGGGTGAAGGGGTCGTAGAGACCGGCCGGGGCCAGCCAGGATCCGGAAGCGGGCCCCAGGGCCAGCACCCGGCCGTCAAAACCCCAGCCGGGTAAAAAGATCCGGGGCGACTCCCCCGGAGGACCGGGTATCTCCAGCATGGTGAGGGGCATGGCTTCCGGTTACCCAGGTTTCAATCGGCAAAAATCACCAGATGGCGAACATCGGCGCGGATTCCGATCCGTTCACCACCGGCATGGGAGCAGTGGCTGGGCACCAGGGCCTGGACGGGATCGCCGCTGGCCAGCCGCAGGGTATAAAGGATGTTGGCGCCCCGGAAATCGCGGCGCAGCACCTCGGCCTTGAGGGTGGAGGCGTCGTCATGGATCACATCCTCGGGTCGGACCAGGACGCTGACTCGACTGCCGGGGGGATGGGCGGCCCGCACGGTGCCATCCCCCACCCCCTGTAACCGGCCCAGGCCGGTCTCCACCCCGCCCTCGGCACTGACCACCCCCGGCAGCAGCACCCCCTCCCCGATGAAATCGGCCACAAAGCGGGTCCTGGGTCGGTGGTAGAGGTTATAGGCGGTATCCCACTGCTGGAGGCGGCCTTCAAACAGTACCCCGATCTCATCGGCCATGGCGAAGGCCTCGAACTGATCATGGGTGACCAGCAGGGCGGTGAGTTCCTCCTGTTTGAGGATCTGGCCCACCTCCCGGGCCAGCTTTTCCCGAATCTCCATATCCAGGCTGGAAAAGGGCTCGTCCAGCAACAGCAGCTCCGGCCGCGGCGCCATGGCCCGGGCCAGGGCCACCCGCTGCTGCTGGCCGCCGGAGAGCTGATGGGGATAAAGGGGGCCGCTCTCCTCCAGGCCGATCAAGCGCAGCAGCTCCGCCACCCGCCGCCACCGCTGGCCGGTGTCGATTTTGCCCAGGCCGAAAGCGATATTGTCACCGACACTGAGATGGGGAAAAAGGGCCAGATCCTGAAAGACCATCCCCACCCGCCGCTGTTCCGGGGGCAGCGAGCAGCAGGGACTGCCCACCACCCGCTCACCCAGCTTGATCTCCCCGGCCGCCACCGGCTCAAAGCCGGCAATGGCCCGCAGCAGGGTGGTTTTGCCGCAACCGCTGGGGCCCAGCAGACAGCCGATGGAGCCCTGGTCCAGATGGAGGGAAACCCCCTGGACCACGGGGGTTGCCCCGTAGGAGATATGGAGATCGTTGATTTCCAGCTGCATCGGCACACACTCCCCTAACTTTGTTTTCTGCCCCTGGCGATGGTCAGACTGAGCAGAATCACCGGCAGGATCCCGGCGGCCACAATGGCCAGGGCGGCCAGGCTGGATTGGGCCAGAAACTCGTCGGAGGCCAGCTCAAAGGCCCGCACCGCCAGGGTATTGAAATTGAAGGGGCGCAACACCAGAGTGGCGGGCAGCTCCTTCAGGACATCGACAAAAACCAGCAACAGGGCGGTGAGCAGGGTGCCACGCATCACCGGCAGATGCACCCGGCGCAACACCCCCAGGGGGCGTTGCCCCAGCACCCGGGCGGCATCATCCATGGAAGGCTTGATCTTGCCCAGCCCCGCCTCCACCGCGTGGAGAGCCACCGCCATAAACCGGGCCATATAGGCAAAGAGCAGGGCCGCCACCGTGCCGCTGAACAGCAGCCCGGTGGCAATATTGAAATTAGCCCGCATCCAGCCGTCAATGGTGTTATCCAGCCAGGCAAAGGGGATGATCACCCCGATGGCGATTACCAGGCCGGGGACCGCGTAGCCCATGGCGGCGATCCGCACGGCCCCGATCACCACCGGCGTGGGCCGCAGCCGCTGGCCGTAGGCCAGGACCAGGGCGCAGCCCAGGGTGAGGAGGGCGGCGGCCACGGCCAGCAGGATGCTGTTGCGCGTCAGGATCAGAAAGGATCGATCGAAACTCTCTGCCCAGGCGGCCACCGCCCAGGAGCCCAGTTGGGCGGCGGGCAACAGAAAGCCGAAAAAGAGCGGCAAAAAACAGACCGCGAAGGCGGCCCAGGCCCGGCCGCCCCGCAGGGCGTACCCCGGCAGGTCTCGGTGGCCGCCCCCGGTGTGATGGTAGCGGGAGCGACGGCGGGACCAGCGTTCCAACACGATCAGCAGCAGCACCAAGGACATCATCAGGGCCGCCAGTTGGGTGGCGGCGGCCATATCCCCCAGACCGTACCAGGTGCGAAAAATGCCGGTGGTGAAGGTATCGACTCCGAAATATTGCACGGTGCCGAAATCGGCCAGGGTTTCCATCAGGGCCAGGGTCAGCCCGGCGATGATGGCGGGGCGGGCCAAGGGCAGGGCAACGCTGAAAAAGGAGCGCCAGGGTCCGCAGCCCAGGGTCCGGCTGGCCTCCAGCACGCAGACCGACTGTTCGATAAAGGCGGCCCGGGCCAGCAGGTAAACGTAGGGGTAAAGCACCAGCGAGAGCATCACCACCGCCCCGCCCAGGGAGCGGATCTGGGGGAACCAGTAATCGCCGTAACCCCAGTCGAACCAGGCGCGGAGGACGCTTTGGACCGGGCCGGCAAAATCGAGCATCCCGGTATAGGTATAGGCGATGATATAGGCGGGCATGGCCATGGGCAGCAGCAGGGCCCATTGAAAAATTTTCCGGCCCGGGAAGCGGCAGAGGGTGCAGAGCCAGGCGCAGGAGACCCCGAGCAGCAAGGTGCCCACCCCCACCCCCAGCATCAGCAGGATGGTGTTGCCCACGTAAGCCGGCAGGACGGTGGCGGCCAGGTGACGCCAGACCTCCCCCGCCGGCCGCAGGACCGAGGATAGTACCACCAGCACCGGCAGGGCCATGATCAGGGCAAGCAGCGGGACTCCGACCCCCCAAAAATCAACCGGGCGGGGGTTGCCGCCCCCGCCCGTATAAAGACGCGCGAAATTGAAATGTTTCATCAAACTCCCGAAATTAGCGCCACCCGGCTCGATCCATCAACCTGACCCCTTCGGGATTCAACTCCCCCAGGATGGCCAGGTTGAGATCATCGGCCTTAAACGGCCCCCAGGAAGCCAGGGTCTCCCCCACATCCACCCCGGCCCGCACCGGAAATTCGTAGTTGGCGTTGGCGTACCAGCTTTGGGCCTCTTCACTGACCAGAAACTCCAGCAGCCGCACGGCGTTGGCCAGGTTACGGGCGTGGCGGGTTACCCCGGCTCCGCTGACATTGACATGGGTGCCTCGCCCCTCCTGGTCGGGCCAGATCAGCCCCACCTTGGCCGCCGCCGCCCGCTCCGCCGGCGAACCGTTGAGCATACCGCCCAAATAGTAGGTATTTACCACGGCCAAATCGCATTGTCCAGCCGCCACCGCGTTGATCTGGTCACGGTCCCCCCCCTGGGGCGGCCGGCCCAGGTTGGCCATCAGCCCCCGCACCCAGGCCTCGGTGGCCGCCACCCCCTGATGGGCGATCATCGCCGCCACCATGGACTGATTGTATACATTGCTGGAAGAGCGGATACAGACTTTTCGGCCCAGGGCCGGCTCGGCCAGATCGGCATAACTTTTGACGGCGGCGGGATCAAAACGCTCCTTGGCATAGACAATCACCCGGGCCCGGGCGGAGAGACCAAACCAGTGCCCTTCGGGATCGCGCAAGGCGGCGGGTACCGCCTCCTCCAGCAGGGCGGAGCGCACCGGCTGAAATAGCCCCGCCGCCATGGCCCCGTTAAGATTGCCGGCGTCAACGGTGAGCAAGAGATCGGCCGGGGTGTTGCGCCCCTCGCTCCGCAAGCGCTGGAGCAGAGCCTCGGGCCGTCCCGCCACCAGATTGACTTTGATTCCGGTCTGTTGGCTGAAAAGATCCAACAGCGGCTTGATCAGAACCTCCTGCCGGGCCGAATAGAGATTGACCTCGCCGGCCGCCCGCACTGAAACCGGAGCCACCACCAGCCCAACCAGCAGCACCATCAATAAAACCGTCGATAATAAGCGCATTTTTTCCTCCGTACTCACCATTGTCAACCAACTGCCCTACGCAACTGAGCATCAGTTTTAGCAGCATTTTTTAGTCGTGTCTAATATTATTTTAGGCGCCTTTAACTTTCCAGCCAGGCAAAATATGGCGCTCACCAACCACCACCGCCGCTCGGGACCTTTCCGCCCCGGGCCAAAACAGTTAACGGCGCTGAAAAACCAGAAGATGGCGGGCGGCCCCCGAAAAAGGCAGGGAGAGGGAGCGCACCTCCTCCAGCCGGAAGAGCTCCGCCTGGTCCTGCTGCTGCCAGAGGGCCAGTTCCTCCTCGGCCCGGGGACCCTTCATGCAGATCACCCGGCCGCCGGGGGTGGACAAACCGGCGCAGAGGGCCAGAAAATCGGCCATGGAGGCAAAGGCCCGACTGGTAATCAGGGGCCAGGAACCGCTCTCCCCGGGCTCCAGGCGCTGGGCCAGCACCCGGACTCCCGCCCCCAGCCCCACCGTCCGCACCACCTGGCGCAGAAAGGCCACCCGTTTCTGGCGGGGTTCCACCAGGGTTACGTCCAGCCGCTCGGGCAGGCAACACTTGAGGACCAAACCGGGAAACCCCGCCCCACTGCCGATATCCAGCAAGGCAAGGGGATCGGGGGTGGGAACCGGGGAGAGCAGGGGCAACAGGGTCAGGGAATCGAGGAAGTGGGTTTCCAGCAGCTCGGGCTCGGGGGCCTGGGCCACCAGGTTGATCTTGCGATTCCACTTGAGAAGTTCGGCGTAATAGAGCAGCAGGCGTTCCAGGGCGGTCGGCTCCAAAACCAGCCCCAGCTGGCGGGCCCCATCGGTGAGTATTTGCCGGCTTGGGCTGGACATCCTCGACCGTCCGGATCAGCGGGAGGGGGAACCAGCCAGATAGAGCCTTTTGAAACGGACGAAATACTCCACCCCGGACCAGACCGTGAGCACCATGGCCACCAGCAGGATCAGGCTCCCCAGTTCATGCAGATAGGGCAAGGGCAGCAGATCGGGGGGGAAAATCAGGACACAGAGGGCGATATATTGAAAAACACTCTTGATCTTGCCCAGCCGCCCGGCGGCGATCACGATTCCGGCATCCGCCGCCACCCCCCGGAAGCCGGTGATCACCAGCTCCCGGGCGATGATCAGAAAGGCCACCCAGGCATCCACCCGCTCCAGGGGAATCAGCATGATCAAGGCCGCCGTGACCAGCACCTTGTCGGCCAGGGGGTCCATCAGCTTGCCGAACACCGTTTCGCTTTGCAGCCGGCGAGCCAGATAGCCGTCGGCCAGGTCGGTCAACGCCCCGGTGAGAAAGAGCGCGAAGGCCACCAACCCCGCCACCGCCCCGGCCCCCGGCCAGAGACAGAGCATGATAAAGGGCACCACCGCAAAGCGGTAGGCGGTAAGCAGGTTGGGCAGGTTGACAATCTTGCGCTGGGGCATCTTCGCTCTTTACTTACGGGGACGTTTAGCCCAATCGGAGAGAAATTTTTCCATTCCGATATCGGTGAGGGGGTGGCTGGCCAACTGGGCGATCACCTTAAAGGGGATGGTGGCGATGTGGGCTCCCATCAGGGCCGACTCCACCACATGCATGGGGTGGCGGACACTGGCCACGATCACCTCGGTGCTGTAGGCGTAGTTATCGAAGATCTCCAACACATCCTGCACCAGATTCATCCCGTTTTCCGAGATATCGTCCAGCCGGCCGACAAAGGGGGAGACGTAATCGGCCCCGGCCTTGGCGGCCATCAGGGCCTGGCTGGCGGAAAAGATCAGGGTGACATTGGTCTTGATCCCATGGCCGTGCAACTGCTTAACCGCCTTGAGGCCGGCGGTGGTCATGGGGATCTTGACCACGATATTGGGATGCAGGGCCGCCAGTTTACGCCCCTCTTCCACCATGCCGCCGCTGTCGGAGCTGATCACTTCGGCACTGATCGGGCCATCGACCAGGGCGGCGATCTCCTTGAGCAGGGCCTCAAAGGGCTTGTTTTCGCGGGCAACCAGGGAGGGGTTGGTGGTAACGCCGTCCACCATCCCCATATCCACGGCCTGGGCGATCTCTTCCAGATTGGCGGTATCGATAAAAAATTTCATGCTGTTCCTCCGGAACTATTTTTGTTTTTGTTCAATGAATGCATGCCGACACTTGTCGCTGCAAAAATGGTGTTCACTGCCGTCCAGATCCCGCAGGACCAGGGCCTGACCCTTGGCCACATAGGCCCCACAGACCGGGTCCTGGACCAGCAGATCGCTGATGGCGGGGGCTTCCCGCTCCGCCCCCTTCTCCTCCAGCCGCTTTTTTCGACCGGAGATATAGAGTCGATATAGCAGATAAAAGAGGACCAGGAGTATAACAATTTTCAGGGGGTGCATAAAATGTCCTCTTGTTGCCAGCTTAGCGGCGCCAATTTTTGACCGCTGCCGGCGGCCAGCTCCGCCAGGCGACTAATGGTGGAGCCCGAACGGGGCTCCACCAGCTCCGGGGCCAGTTCCCTGAGCGGCTCCAGCACGAAGCGCCGCCGAGCCAGGGCCGGATGGGGCACCCGGCAGTGGGGCAGATCGAGAATCATCTCACCATGGAGCAGCAGATCGAGATCAATGGGCCGATCCTCGCCCTGGCTCACCCGGTCACGCCCCAGTTCGGCCTCGATTCTGAGCAGGATCGCCAGCAACTCCTCCGGGCCCAGTTCCACCAGCAGTTCTCCCGCCGCGTTGGTAAACCAGGCCGCGGTGGCAACCCCCACCGGTTCACTGCGCCAGGGGCGGGAAAGGCGGCCGGGAGTCACCCCCGGGGTAACGCCCAACCGCTGCCAGGCGGCCAGCAGATTGGCCCGCCCCGCGCCCAGATTGGCCCCCAGGCCGATGAATGCCCGAATCCTAGAAATCTTCCAACCCCAAAACGTCGAACATGGTGTAGAGGCCGTTCTGCTTGCCCGCCACCCAGGCGGCGGCCAGGGCGGCGCCCCGGGCGAAGTTGTCCCGGTTGTGGGCCCGGTGGGTCAGTTCCAGCCGTTCACCGGCCCCGGCGAAATAGACGGTGTGTTCCCCGACGATATCCCCGGCCCGGATGGTCTGGATACCGATCTCCTTTTCGCCCCGCTCACCGATGATCCCATGGCGGGCGTAAACCCCGACCTCGTCCAGATTGCGGTTGACCCCCTCGGCCACCATCTCCCCCAGTTTAAGAGCGGTACCGCTGGGGGCATCCTTCTTCATCCGGTGGTGGGCCTCGACAATCTCGATATCATAGGCATCCCCCAACACGGCGGCCATCTTGCGGGCCACCTTGAAGAGGACGTTGACCCCCACCGCCATGTTGGGGGCCTGGACACAGGGGAAAGCCCCGGCGGCCAACTGCCGCAACTCGGCTAGATTCTCCTGGCTCAGGCCGGTGGTGCCGATCACCATTGCCTTGTTATGCCGGGCGGCGATCCGGGCCAGCTTCATGGTGGCCTCATGGAAGGTGAAGTCGATGATCACCTCCCCCTGCTCCAGCACCGCCTCAGCTCCGCCGGCGACTTTGATGCCGTTGGCGCCCAGGCCGGCGGTTTCTCCCAGATCCCGCCCCACTTCGGGGCTGTCCGGCCGCTCAAAGCCGGCCACCAGTTCCAGTTGGGGATGCTGATCCACCATGGCGCAGATCCGGCGGCCCATGCGACCGGCGGCTCCGGCAATTATTACCTTGATCATCTTGTGCTCCTGGC
Organism: Desulfurivibrio modestus; assembly: GCF_044068625.1. Taxonomy (NCBI): domain Bacteria; kingdom Pseudomonadati; phylum Thermodesulfobacteriota; class Desulfobulbia; order Desulfobulbales; family Desulfobulbaceae; genus Desulfurivibrio; species Desulfurivibrio modestus. The sequence goes on along the minus strand of NZ_JBIPKH010000006.1, from coordinate 21,090 downwards.
TTTTGGTTTGCCCACCCTAGTTATAACAGTCCGCAATCCTTCATTACCTGCTCCATCCGGGCCTGGGCTCCGCCGTCCATGGCGCAGAGCGGCAGTCGCACCGCGGCGGTGCCGATCTTGTCCATTTGGGCCAGGGCGGTCTTGGCGGGTACCGGATTGGTGTCGAAAAACATGGCCTGCATCAGGGGAAAGAGTTGATAGTGCAGTTTATTGGCCGTGGCCAGGTCGCCATCCAGGGCGGCGGCGATCATCCCGGCCATCTCTTTGGGGGCCACGTTGGAGGTGACCGAGATCACCCCGGTGCCACCCACCAGCACGGTGGCCATGGAGGTGAAATCATCACCGCTCATCACCGCGAAGTCGGCGGGACACTGGCGGATCACCTCACTGACCTGCTGCAGGCTGCCGGAGGCCTCCTTGATGCCGACGATATTTTTGATGGCGGCGCAACGGGCCACCGTTTCCGGCAGCATGTTGATCGCGGTCCGGCTGGGCACGTTATAGAGAATGATGGGAATATCCACCGCCTCGGCCACCGCCTTGAAGTGCTGATACAGACCCTCCTGGGAGGGCTTGTTGTAGTAGGGGGTGATCAGGAGCGCCCCGTCGGCCCCGGCGCTCTTGGCATGGCGGGTCAACTCGATCGTTTCGCTGGTGCTGTTGGAACCGGTACCGGCCAGCACCGGTACCCGGCCGGCCACGGCCTTGACCGTCAATTCCACCACCCGGTGATGCTCCTCGTGACTCATGGTGGCGGCCTCGCCGGTGGTGCCGCAGGGCACGATACCGTGGGTCCCGTTCCGCACCTGAAATTCAATCAGCTCGGTGAGACCCTGCTCGTCAATGGTGCCGTCGGGATTGAACGGGGTGACGATCGCCACAAAGGCGCCGCGAAATTTGCTGCTCATACTCTCCTCCTCATATTTTAGTGATCTCGTTGCTTTCTAACGGTTATCGGGCCAATTCAGGCCCGGCGCAAGGCTTCCTGGTGCAGGGCCCCCTCATAGATAAAATCCGCCGGACCCTCCAGGCGCACCTGCCTGAACTCTTCACCCTCCAAACGGTAGTGGATCACCAGTTCCTCCCGGCCCGAAGTGGTGATTCGGGTGGGGGATGAAGCCAGGCCGAGGCGGGCGGCCACCAGGGCCGAGGCCACCGCGCCGGTACCGCAGGCCAGGGTTTCATCCTCCACTCCCCGTTCGTAAGTTCTTACCTTGAGCCGGTTCTTTTCCCCCAAGCCGACAAAATTGACGTTGGTCCCGGCGGGGGCAAAGTGGGGATGAAAGCGAAAGTGGCGGCCCCATTCCCGCACCGGCACCCCCTCGATCTCTTCGGAAAAAATCACCGCGTGGGGAACCCCGGTGTTGAGGGAGTGAACGGTCAGCTCCCGGCCATCGGGGCCGGCCAACCGCTGGTTGAGCCGGCCGGCCCCCGGCGGGGTCATGGTCAACAGCACCGCGCTCCCGGCAACCTCGGCTTCAATCATCCCCGCCAGGGTGAGAAAGGTCATCCGGGCCGGGGCGATCCCCCGCTCATGGGCGAACCGGGCCGCGCAGCGGGCGCCGTTGCCGCACATCTCGGCAAGGGAGCCGTCGGCGTTGAAAAATTGCCAGCGGAAATCGGCCTGCTCCGAGTCTTCTATCAGGATCAGGCCGTCGGCCCCCACCGCGAATTTACGTTCACAGACCGCCTTGGCAAAACGCTGGGCGGCGGCGGTATCGGTAAAGAGGGGCCGGCGGTGATCAAGCAGGATAAAATCGTTACCGGCCCCGCTCATCTTGGTGAAACTGACAGGGAATTGCATAACTCAAACCAGAAAGTCGGGAATGGTTTCGCCCCGCACCAGATCCTCGTAGGTTTCCCGACGGCGGATTTGATGGAACTGATCTCCGTTGACCAGCACTTCGGCCACCCGGGGACGGGAGTTGTAATTGGAGGACATGGTAAAACCATAGGCGCCGGCGCTCAACACCGCCAGCAGATCACCGGCGCCGGCGGCGGGCAACTCCCGGCCCCGGGCCAGAAAGTCACCGGTTTCGCAGATCGGCCCCACCAGATCGGCCACTTCGGCGGCAACCTCCCCCCGCACCACCGGCACAATCTCGTGGTGGGCGTCATAGAGGCTGGGACGGGCCAGGTCATTCATCCCGGCGTCGACCACGATAAATTTTTTCTGCCCGGTCTTGGTAAAGAGGACCTTGGTCACCAGAATGCCGGCGTTGCCCACTATAACCCGCCCCGGCTCCAGGATCAAGGTGCAGGCCATCTCCCCCAGGGCCTGGCGAATGGCGGCGCCATAGGCGGCGGGCTCCGGCGGGCTTTCCTGGGCGTAACGGATCCCCAGTCCCCCGCCGATATCGAGATAGCGAATCGCTATCCCCTCGGCCGCCAGCCGGGCCAGAAAATCTTTCAGTTTGGCCACGGTGTCGATAAAGGGCGACACCTGGGTCAGTTGCGAACCGATATGGCAGCTGACCCCGACGATCTCCACATGGCTCAGCTGCCGGGCTTGCCGGTAAACCGCCAGGGCCTCGGCAATGGGGATGCCGAACTTGTTTTTGGCCAGCCCGGTGGAGATATAGGCGTGGGTTTGGGGATCGACATCGGGGTTGACCCGAAAGGAGATCCGGGCCCTTTTCCCCAGGGCGGCGGCCCGTTCCTGGACCACCGCCAGCTCCTGGCTCGATTCCAGATTGAACATCAAAATTTCCGCCGCCAGGGCCTGGTCGATCTCGGCCTCGGTCTTGCCCACCCCGGAATAAACGATCTTCCCCGGCTCGATTCCGGCCTTAAGGGCCCGGTAGAGTTCGCCGCCGGAGACGATGTCCGCCCCGCCGCCCAACTGGGCGAAAAGCCGCAGGATGGCGATATTGGAGCAGGATTTGACGGCAAAGCAGGTCTGGTGAGCGATCCCGGCAAAGGCCTGGTCAAAGGCGGAAAAATGGCGGCGCAGGGTGGCGGCGCTGTAAAGATAGAAGGGGGTGCCCACCGCGGCCGCGATCTCCGGCACCGCCACCCCCTCGGCAAAAAGCACCTTATCCCGGTATTGAAAATGATTCATCTTGTAAGAAAACCTCCATTAATGTTGCCCGGAAACGCCTGCTCCTTGCCGGGTCCGCTCCGGCGGCCCCCGGAGCGGCCTAATCCCCTCCCGCCCCGGCGCCGGGGGTGCCAGGTGACGGCGGCGCGCCCTGCCAGACAAAAGAGATCGGGTTGGAGGGCCCGCTGCGCAGCAACCAGCCCGCCCGGCTTCTAACCTGGTAAACATAGCGCCGGCCGGAACGCAACTCCGAGTCGGCAAAAAGCATCCGGCCCCGGTCGGGGGCCAGATTGGCGATGACTCGGGGCGGACCAAAGTCCGGGCCCTCACCGGCCCGGTAATCATCAGGGGCCAACTCCGCCCGGTAAAGCTCAAATTTTTTGATTCGATAGTTGAGGCTGCCGCCGCTTTCGCTCCGGGTGGGGACCGACCAGGAGAGCTCCACCCCCTGCTCGGTCAGCCGGTGGGCCAAGTCCTGGATGGGGGCAGGCCGGGCCTCGCCCGGCGGCAGAGGATCGGTCTTCTTGCCGCACCCCGCCAGCAGCAGCAAACCAAGGAGGAGCAGCCACCACCAGGCGCCCGCCCCTCTCTGGTTGGCCCCGGGCATCAAATCTCCCTCTCGGCCCGGGCCAGCGCCTCCTCCACCCGGGCTCCCCCGGTACCACCCAGGGAGTTGCGGCTGTTGACCGAACCCTCGATGGAGAGTACCGCAAAAACATCCTCGTCGATGGCTGGGGCAAAACCTTGCAGTTCAGCCAGGGTCAGCTCGGCGATATCTCGCCCCTGCTCCAGGGCATAGGCCACCGCCCGACCGACGATGGCATGGGCCTGGCGAAAGGGGATCTGTTTCTTGACCAGGTAGTCGGCCAGATCGGTGGCGGTCATGCAGCCCCGGCCCAGACCGGCGGCCAGCCGCTCCTCGTTGAAACGCATGCCGGCCAGCAGTTCGGCCATCAGGGCCAGAGAGGCGCTCACCGTATCCACCGTATCGAAAACCGGCTCCTTATCCTCCTGGAGATCACGATTGTAGGTCATGGGCAGCCCCTTGAGCAGGGTGAGCAGGGCCATCAGGTGACCGATCACCCGGCCGCTCTTGCCCCGGACCAACTCGGGGATATCGGGATTTTTCTTTTGGGGCATGATCGAACTGCCGGTGCAGAAGGCATCGGGCAGGGTGACGAAGGAGAACTCCTCGCTGGTCCAGAGCACCAGCTCCTCGGCCAGCCGACTTAGGTGAACCTGGATCAGGGCGGCGGCGCCGACAAACTCCACCACGAAATCCCGGTCGGCCACCGTATCCATGCTGTTGGCGGAAACCTCGGGAAAATCCAGCTCCCGGGCCACAAACTCCCGGTCGATGGGCAGGCCGGTCCCGGCCAGGGCCGCCGCCCCCAGGGGCAGGACGTTGATCCGCTTGAGGCAATCGTGCAGGCGCTGCTTATCGCGGCCGAACATCTCGTAATAAGCCAGCATATGGTGCGCCACCAGCACCGGCTGGGCCCGCTGCAGATGGGTATAGCCGGGCATCACCGTATGACGGTAGCGGCGGGCCAGGGCGACAAAAGCCCCCCGCAACCCGCCCAGCAGCCCGAGCAAACGTCGGCACTCCTCCCGAAGATAGAGGCGCAGATCGAGAGCCACCTGGTCGTTGCGGCTGCGGGCGGTGTGCAGCTTTTCCCCGGCCGGGCCGATTCGCTGGGCCAGGGCTTTTTCAATATTCATGTGGATATCTTCCAGCTCGGGCCGGAAGATAAACTCGCCCCGCTCGATCTCCCCCTCGATCTCGTTGAGCCCGGCGATGATCTGATCGCGCTCCTGGTCACTGATCAACCCCTGGCGCGCCAGCATGGCGGCATGGGCCCGGCTGCCGGCGATATCGTGGCGATAGAGGCGGCAGTCGAAGTGAATCGAAGCGGTAAAAGCCTCCACCGAGGCGGCGGTTTTTTCGGCAAACCGCCCGCCCCACATTTTACTCTCCTGCCTTTCAGCCACGGGAGGCCTCCCGCAGGGCTTGCATCTTCAAGCGCAAACCGTTGAGCCGGATAAACCCTTCGGCATCGGCCTGACGGTAGACGCTGTCCTCCTCGAAGGTGGCGAAGCTCTCCTGGTAGAGGGAATCGCCGGACTTGCGGCCCACCGGGACGCAGTTACCCCTGTACAGTTTGAGCCGGACCACCCCGTTGACCGTGGCCTGGGCCTGATCCATGGTGGCCTGCAGCAGTTTCATCTCGGGGGAGAACCAGAAACCGTTGTAGATCAGTTCGGCGTAACGGGGGATCAGGGAGTCGCGGATCTTCATCACCTCCCGATCCAGGGTGATGGTTTCCAGGTCGCGATGGGCGGCCCGCAGGATGGTGCCGCCGGGGGTTTCATAGACCCCCCGGGACTTCATGCCGACAAAGCGGTTCTCCACCATGTCCAGCCGACCGATCCCGTTGGCCCCCCCCAGTTGATTGAGCCGGGCCAGCATGGCGGCCGGACTCAGTTTTTCCCCGTCGATGGCCACCGGATTACCCCCAGCGAACTCCAGCTCGACATAGGTGGGACGATCGGGGGCCTTTTCCGGGGCCACCGTAAGCTTGAACATCCCCTCCTCCGGCTCGTTCCAGGGATCCTCCAGGATGCCGCCCTCGAAGCTGATATGGAGCAGGTTTTCATCGGAGCTGTAAGGTTTCTCCTTGGTCACCGGTACCGGAATCCGGTGCTTTTCGGCATAGGCCATCAGTTTGGTGCGGGAGTTGAGATCCCAGATCCGCCAGGGGGCGATGATGGTCAGGCTGGGATCCAGGGCCATGTAGCCCAGCTCAAATCGCACCTGATCGTTGCCCTTGCCGGTGGCCCCGTGGCTGACCGCGTCGGCCCCTTGGGCTCGGGCGATCCGCACCTGCTCCTTGGCGATCACCGGCCGGGCCAGGGAGGTGCCCAGCAGATAGGAGCCTTCGTAGATGGCGTTGGCCCGAAAGGCGGGAAAAACATAATCGCGGACAAACTCCTCCTTAAGATCGGAGATGATCACCTGCTCGGCCCCGGTGGCCAACCCCTTGGCCCGCACCTGATCCCAGTCCTCCTCCTGGCCGATGTCGGCGGCATAGGCGATCACCGGGCACTGACAGGTCTCCTTCAGCCAGCGCAGGATAACCGAAGTATCCAGGCCGCCGGAATAGGCCAGCACGATCTTGCTAACTTTGGGCATCATCTTGAGTTTTCCTGTAATTTAAAGGTGTTATTGCGACCCGCCGGCCAGAAAGGCGGCCAAAATCGCTTTATGGATATGCATCTTGTTTTCGGCCTGGTCCCAGACCACCGAACGGGGACCCTCCAGCACCGTCTCGCTGATCTCCTCCTCCCGGTGGGCCGGCAGGCAGTGGAGCACGATGGCGTCGGGGGCGGCCTCGGCCAGCAACCGTTCGTTGACCTGGTAGGGGCGGAAGACCTGTAACCGGTGGAGCTGTTCAGCCTCCTGCCCCATGCTGGCCCAAACATCGGTGTTGATCACGTCGGCATCGGCCACCGCCTGGGCGGGATCACGAACCACGGTGATCGGCCGCTCGGCCTCGCTGCGGGCCGCCGCCAGAATTTGGGGGTCGGGCTCATACCCTTCCGGGCAGGCCAGGGTCAGGGTAAAACCCAACCGGGAAGCGGCCTGGATCCAGGAGTTGGCCATGTTGTTGCCATCCCCCACCCAGGCGATTTTCAGTTGCTCCAGCCGCCCCTTGCTCTCGATCACCGTCATCAGATCACTGAGGATCTGGCAGGGATGGTGGAGATCGGTCAGGGCGTTGATCACCGGCACCTGGGAGTAGCGAGCCAGCTCGTCAACAATCTCCTGGCCGAAGGTCCGGATCACCAGGCCATCCACGTAGCGGGCCATCACCCGGGCCATATCCTTGAGGGGTTCATTGCGGGCCAGTTGGGTATCCCGGGAGGAGAGGTAGATCACCTGTCCCCCCAGGCCGTACATCGCCGCCTCGAAGGAGACCCTGGTCCGGGTGGAGGGTTTCTCGAAAACCAGGGCGATGGTGCGGCCCGCCAGATCCCGATGCCGGACTCCGGCCCGACTTTCCCTTTTCATTTTTATGGCCCGGTCAATCAGCGCCGCCAACTCGGGGCCGCTGAAATCGCTCAAGGCCAGCAGATGTCGCGCCATGCCTTTCCCGTGTTCCGTGTTCTAAATGAATTAAATAAATTTCCCCGGCCTCCCCGTCGGAGCCAGAGCCGAATTTGAAGTCTTACAAAAGATCAACCCCTTTTGTAAAGGGGTTTTTTGGGGGACGGCCAGGATGGGAGCAGGCCGAAGCTACTCCCGTAAAACGGCGGCCACCATGGCCACCGCCCGGTCGATCTCCCCCTCGCTGACCACCAGGGGCGGAATGAAACGCAGGGCGGTGTTGCCGGCGAAATTAAGAAGCAGGCCCTGCTCAAAAAGCCGCCGGACCATGGCCAACCCCTGGTCCCGGGCGCTCTCGCTCAGGACCAGGCCCTGGATCAGGCCCATCCCCCTTACCTCCACCGCCCGCTGGGGATATTGCCGCGCCAGCTCCCCCAGCCTGGTCGCCAGGTACTCACCCTTGGCCGCCACTCCCGCCAGGAAACCGGGGGCCAGCAGCACCTGCAAGGTGGCCAGGGCCGCCGCGCAAACCACCGGGTTGCCGCCAAAAGTCGAGGCATGACTGCCGGGAGTAAAGGCCGCCGCCACCCGCTCTCCGGCCAGCATCGCCCCGATGGGCAGACCGTTGCCCAGGCCCTTGGCCAGGGTCATGATATCGGGGGTAACTCCCAACTGTTCATGGGCCAGCAGGGTGCCGGTCCGCCCCATCCCCACCTGGACCTCATCGAAGATCAGCAGCAGGCCGTGTTGATCACACAACTCCCGGATGGCCCGCAAATAGGCCGGGGCCAGGGGGCGCACCCCGCCCTCCCCCTGCAGTGGTTCGCAAAGCACCGCGCAGGTGGCCGGGCCGATCAGGTCGCGCAGGGCCTCGATCTCCCCGAAAGGGGCGTGGACAAAGCCGCTGGGCAACGGCTCGAAGCCCTGGTGAAACTTGGTCTGGCCGGTGGCCGCCACCGTGGCCAGGGTCCGGCCGTGGAAGGAACCAGTCAGGGAAATTATCTCATATTTGCCCTCGGGACTGGCCTTGCGGGCCAGCTTGATCGCCGCCTCGTTGGCCTCGGCCCCGGAGTTGCAGAAGAAAACCCGGTCGGCAAAGGAGTTGGCCACCAGCAGCTCGGCCAGCTCGATCTGGGGCTGGGTGTGGTAGAGGTTGGAAACGTGGACCAGTTTCTCCACCTGCTCGCGCACCGCCGCCGTTACCTGGGGGTGACAGTGACCCAGGTTACAGACCGCAATTCCGGCCACAAAATCGAGATATTCCCGCCCCTCGGCATCGTAGAGCTTGCAGCCTGCCCCCCGGACCATGGTGACGGGCAACCGCCCGTAGGTCTGCATCAAAACCCGCTCGCCCCGGGTCACCCACTGCTCATTCGCGCTGGTCATGGCTTTTTTCACTCCGGTTAACCGGTAATCTCGGTGCCCACCCCGCTCTGGGTGAACATCTCCAAGAGGATGGCATGCTCCTTGCGACCGTCGATGATGTGGGCCTTGCCCACCCCGCCGGCCACCGCCTCCCGGCAGCAGCGGACCTTGGGAATCATCCCGCCCTTGACCACCCCGCTTTTGATCCGCTCCTCGATCTCGGCGGCGGCCAGGGAGGAGATCAGCCGGCCATCCTGGTCCAAAACCCCCTCCACGTCGGTGAGGAGCATCAATTTGGCGGCCCGCAGGCGGGCGGCCACCGCCCCGGCCACCAGGTCGGCGTTGATGTTGTAGGCCCGGCCATCCTCCCCCACCCCCACCGGGGCGATCACCGGGATAAAGCCCCGGGCCTCCAGGGTCTCCAGCACCCCGGGGTTGACCTCGGTTACCCGGCCCACTCGGCCGAGATCGATCAGTTCCGGCGGCGCGTTTTCCACCTGCTCCTTCATGATCTGCATCTTTTCCGCCCGGACCAGGTCGCCGTCGCGGCCCGACAGCCCCACCGCCTTGCCGCCGTGATAGTTGATCAGGCTGACGATCTCCTTGTTGACCTTGCCCACCAGGACCATCTCCACCACATCCATGGTTTCACCGTCGGTGACCCGCATCCCCTGGACATAGCTGGGCTTGACCTGCATCTTCTCGAGAAAGCGGTTGATCTGGGGCCCGCCGCCATGCACCACCACCGGGTTGATCCCGATATATTTCATCAGGATGATATCGAGGGCGAAACTCCGTTTCAGCTCCTCGTCCACCATGGCGTGCCCCCCGTACTTGATCACCACCGTCTTGTTGTAGAAGGTGCGGATATAGGGCAGGGCCTCAATCAGGGTCTTGGCTTTATCGATGCTGTTTTTCATAACCGGTCTTTATGGTATAAAGCATTAGGCATAACAGCCCGTTGAAAAACGGGCTGTTAGCGGCCCATGGACGGGCCGCCGAATTCGTTGGCACTGAAAGTGGCAATGAATTCGTGAGGTTGGCCAAAGCCATCTTTGGCCAACCGTTAGTTGAAAAAGCCAGGGATGGCTTTTTCAACGGACTGATAAGATGCCGGTCGGCGGAAAAATCTCCTCTTCCCGGCAGAAGCGTAATGTTATAAAATACTAAATTTTATGGTCGAGACGCAAGGGTAAAGCTCGACTACGGAATCAATCTCCACGGAGCGACCACAACTTGACCCGTTTTGTTTTTCTTCTGATCCTGGGCCTGACCCTGCTGCCGGGCACCACCGCCCGGAGCGAGCAGGGAGTCGCCATCCAGATCGAATCGGACCGGATGGAATCGGTGGGGGGGGAGAACGCCGTGCTCTTTTCCGGCCAGGTGGTGGCCCGCAAAGGCGACCTGGTGGTCCATGCCGACGGCATGACGGTGCACTATCTCGGCTCGGAAGAGCGGGCGCAACTGCCGGCAGGCGACGAGCGGCGCCTGCAGAAGCTCTTTGCCGTGGGCAACGTCAAGGTCGAAACCCCGGAGTGGGTCGGCACCGGCCAGCGGCTTGATTACTTCGAAATAGAGCGTAAGGTGCATCTCACCGGAGATGCCCGGATCTGGCAGGGCAACAACCTGGTCACCGGCGAGGCGGTCACCATCTATCTGGAAGAGGGGAGAAGCGTTGTCGAGCGCAGCGAGCGGCCCGGCGAGCGGGTTCGGGCCTTTTTCTACGCCGACGACGGCCCTCCCGAAAACGGCTCCGAGCCAGGCTCGGACGCTCCCGTTCCACCCCCCGTTTCGCCGGCCCCCCCGACCGAAACCCCGGCCAACGAGCAAGAGCCATGACCCTTTCCTCCATGGAACTGGCCACCGACCAGATCGTCAAACAGTACCAAAAAAGGCGGGTGGTGGATGGCATCAGCCTGTCGGTGGAAACCGGGGCCGTGGTGGGCTTGCTCGGCCCCAACGGAGCCGGCAAAACCACCACCTTCTACAGCATCGCCGGCTTCATCCGTCCCGATCTGGGCCGGATTCTGCTCAACGGCGAAGATATCACCCGCCTGCCCATCCACCTCCGGGCCCGCAAGGGGCTGGCCTACCTGCCCCAGGAATCCTCGGTGTTCCGCAAGCTCAGTGTCGAGGAGAATATCCGCATCGTCCTGGAACCCCTGGGGCTGAGCCGCAAGGAGATTAGGCAGCGGATCGAGGCCCTGCTGGAGGAGCTGAAGCTGGGCTACCTGGCCGGCAACCCGGCCCACTCCCTCTCGGGGGGGGAGCGACGGCGGGTGGAGATCATGCGGGCCCTGGCCATGCAGCCCCGCTTCGTCCTGCTCGACGAACCCTTTGCCGGCATCGATCCCCTGTCGGTGGCCGACCTGCAACATATTATCCGCGAACTGAAAACCCGGGGCCTGGGGGTGCTGATCTCCGACCACAACGTCCGGGAGACTCTCCAGGTTTGTGACCGGGCCTATATCGTTAATCACGGTAAAATCTTGACCAGCGGCTCGGCGGACGATATTGTCCGGTGCCCGGCAGCGCGCTCTCTGTATCTGGGAGAAAATTTCACCCTTTAACCACTATGGCCCTAGAACTTCGCCAAAACCTGAAATTAAGCCAGCAACTGGTGATGACCCCCCAGCTGCAGCAGGCGATCAAACTGCTGCAGCTTTCCCGGCTGGAACTGGTGGATACCATCCAGCAGGAGCTGGAGGTCAACCCGGTACTGGAGGAGGGGTTGTCGCTGGAGGAGGGGGCCGGGGCCGAGGCCGGCACCGGGCAGCTGGAGAGCCCCGCGGGTACCGATCCCGGCGAAGAGTTTTCCCCGGCGGAGCCGGAGCGCACCGCCGAGGTGGAGATGGAGTCGACTTCCGCCCTGGGCGAGATCGACTGGGGTAACTATATCAACGAGTATGCCAGTGAACAGGGGGACGGCGGCTACGCCTCGGGCACCGGCCGGGACCACGAAGATCTACCCTCCCGGCTGGATATCCTCAGTACCCGGCCCAGCCTCCAGACCCACCTCACCTGGCAGCTCAATCTCTCCCGAATCAGCGAAGAGGAGCGGAAGGTCGGGGAATTCATCATCGGCAACCTGGATGGCAACGGCTTTCTCACCACCGACCAGGCCGAGATCGAGGCCCAGACCGACTGCGACCCGGCCACCGCCGCCCGGATGCTGGCCCTGATCCGGGAGATGGACCCGGCCGGGATCGGGGCCGTTGACCTGAGCCAGTGCCTGCTGCTGCAGCTGGAGCGGCTGGGGCTGGGCGACTCCCTGGCCGCCCGCATCGTCCGCAACCATCTCCATCTTCTGGAAACCCGCAACTACGCCGGAATCGCCAAGGCCACCGGCCGTACCCCCGAGGAGGCGGCGGCGGCGGTGGCGATCATCACCGACCTCAACCCCCGTCCCGGTCGGATCTATTCCGACGAGGATCCGGTCTATATCATTCCCGATGTCTATATCCACAAGCTGGGTGAAGAGTATGTGATCATGCTCAACGACGAAGGTTTGCCCCGGTTGCGGATCAGCAGCTACTACCGGGATATTCTGGACAAGGATTCGGCGGCGCCTGGCGAAACCAAGAACTACGTCCAGGATAAACTGCGCTCGGCCATGTGGCTGATCCGCTCCATCCAGCAGCGCCAGCGCACCATCTACCGGGTGGTGGAAAGCATTCTCAAGTTTCAGCGTGATTTTTTCGAGCACGGGGTGGAAAAGCTCCGGCCCATGGTCCTGCGGGACGTGGCCGAGGATATCGGGATGCACGAATCGACGATCAGCCGGGTAACCACCAACAAGTACCTGCACAGCCCCCAAGGGATCTTCGAGTTGAAATATTTTTTCAACTCCACCATCTCCACCCACGGCGGCGACGCCTTGGCCTCGGAGAGCATCAAGCAGCGCCTGAAGAGCATCGTCCAGCACGAGGACCCTAAAAGACCCTTGAGCGACAGCGCCATCGCCGATATCTTCAACCGCGACAACATTCGCCTGGCCCGGCGCACCGTGGCCAAGTACCGGGAACAGCTGGGAATACTACCCTCCAAACTGCGCAGAAGACCCTAAATGACCCCCATCAGCCAGGCGGCCCGGGCCCTGATCATCCCCGAGATGACCGCCACCTCCAAGAAAGAAGCCCTGAAGGAGTTGGCCGCCGCCGCCCGGACGGCCCATCCCCACCTGGACCTGGATTATCTGCACGGCATCCTGGAGGACCGGGAAGAGCTGGGCTCCACCGGCATCGGCGAAGGCGCGGCCATTCCCCACGGCAAGGTGGCGGGACTGACCGAGATGGTCCTGGTCTGCGGGCGCAGCGTCAAGGGGGTGGCCTTTGCCGCCCAGGACGGCCGCCCCGTCCACCTCTTTTTCCTGCTGCTGGCCCCGGCGGACACGGCCTCCCCCTACCTGGGCCGTCTGGCGGAGCTCGCCCTTTTCCTGCAGGATCATCAGGCCATGGCCCGCCTGCTCCAGGCGGAAACCCGGGAGGAGATGGCCGCGATCTTAAGCGGCGACGGCGGAGAAGAGGCCCGTGATCATTGAACTGCAAAGCTTCGGCCACAAGCATGGCCCACCGCCCGCCGCCGATCTGGTCTTCGACGCCCGGGTACTGCCCAATCCCCACTGGGTGGAGGAGTTGCGTCCCCACAGCGGTCGGGAGCCGCTGATCGCCGCCTATGTCCTTGAAAATACGATAGGAAGAGATTTTTTGGCCTTGCACCTGCAACTGCTCCGTTTTATCCTGGAGCGCGGCCAGGCCGTTGGCCGAGAGTGCCTGCGGGTGGCGGTGGGCTGCACCGGTGGCCGCCACCGCTCGGTGGCGGTGAGCGAAGCCCTGGCCGCCGCCCTGGTCCAGAGGGCCCAAGTAAGGCTAACCCATCGTGATATCGAAAAATGAAGCGTGAGCTTGTCCGGCAGCTGGCCGCTATCGTCGGCGATGGGCAGGTGGCCACCGCCCCCGAGGAACTGGCAGCCTACTCCTACGACGGTTCGGTCCGGGAGTTTCCGCCGGCGGCGGTGGTCTTTCCCCGCGATCGGGAGCAGATCGCGCCCATCCTCCGGCTGGCTTCGGCCACCGGCACCCCGGTGACTCCCAGAGGGGCCGGAACCGGCATGGCCGGGGGCGCCTGCGCGGTAAAGGGCGGCATCGTCCTGGCCTTGGCCGGGCTCAATAAAATTGTGGAGATCGACAGCGCCAACCAGTTGGTGGTGGTGCAACCGGGGGTGATCACCGCCGAATTGCAGGCGGAGGTGGCCCGCCACGGCCTCTACTACCCCCCCGACCCGGCCAGCCGGGCCTTTTGCACCATCGGCGGCAACGTGGCCTGCGGAGCGGGAGGGCCGGCGGCGGTCAAGTACGGGGTCACCCGCGATTATGTCCTGGCCCTGGAAGCGGTGCTGGCCGACGGTCGCGTCATCCGCAGCGGGGTTCGCACCGCCAAGGGAGTGGTGGGTTACGACCTGACCCGGCTGCTGGTGGGCTCCGAGGGCACCCTGGCGGTGATCAGCGAGATCACCCTGCGCCTCATCCCCCAGCCCCCCGCCAAAGCCACCTTCCTGGCGCTCTGCCGCGATATGCACCAGGCGGTGAACCTGGTCAATACCATCCTCCACCAATTGACGCCCTGCACCCTGGAATACCTGGACCATACCGCCCTGGGGCTGGTGGGGGATCGCCTGCCCGCCGCCCTCAAAAACCAGGGCCGCAATGCCTTGCTGCTGCTGGAACTGGATGGCGACCGGGAAACGGTGGCCGCCCAGGGTCAGCGCCTGCGGACCCTGCTGGCCGGCCAGGAGGGGGTGGCCCTGCGGGAGGCCGCTGATCCGGGGGAAACCGCCGAGCTCTGGGCGGCCCGCAAGGCCCTCTCCCCGGCCGCCTTTCAGTTGCGCCCCCACAAGATCAGTGAGGATGTGGTGGTCCCCCGCAGCCGGATTCCGGACCTGGTGGCCCATATCGAGGAGCTGAGTCGACTCCACCACCTGCCGGTCTTCACCTTCGGCCATGCCGGCGATGGCAATATCCATGTCAATATCATGCTGGATCGCAACGACCCGGACGAGCTGGCCCAAGGCGAGGCAGCCCGGGCCTCCCTTTACCGGAGGGTGCTGGCGCTGGGGGGGACTCTCTCGGGGGAACACGGGGTGGGAATCGGCAAGGCGGCGGCCATCGAGGCGGAACTGGGCCGGGAAACCCTGCAGCTGATGCGGGAGTTGAAGAAGGTGTTCGACCCCGGCAACATTCTCAATCCCGGCAAAATTTTTGTCTAAGGCTGAGGACGCTGCTCCAGGGCGGCGGCGATCTCTTGCTGGATGGCGTCGATCAAGGCCAGGGGCTCGGCGGCGGTGCTGATGGGCCGGCCGATCACCAGGTGATCGGCCCCGTTGGCAATCGCCGCCCCGGGGGTGGCGATCCGGCGCTGGTCATCACCGCCGGCACCATCGGCCGGACGAATCCCGGGGGTGACCGCCAGGAAATCATCGCCCAAATCGACCCGCAAATCGGCCACTTCCAGGGCCGAGCAGACCACCCCGTCGCAACCCAGCTCCACCGCCTTGCGGGCCCGCAGCCGCACCAAGTCGGCCACCGAACCCTTGAGGCCCAGCTGGCGCATGTCGCTCTCATCGAAACTGGTCAGGACGGTGACCGCCAGCAGGCTGATATCGCCCTTGGCCGCCACCGCCGCCCGCACAATGGGGTCGTTGCCGTGGATGGTGGCCAGGCTCACGCCGTGGTCGTGGAGCTGCTCCACGGCCCGCTGCACCGTTTCGGGGATGTCGAAGAATTTCAGATCCAGCATCACCTTGTTGCCGCGGGCGGTGATCGCATCCACCACCGGCCACCAGCCGGCGGTGAAAAGCTGGAGACCCACCTTGAAAAACCGGATTCGGTCATCCAGCCGTTCCACCCAGCCCAAGGCCTGGGCCGGCTCGGCAAAATCGAGGGCAAAGATGATCCGCTCATTAAGAGCAATATTTTTTGAAATTTTACCTGGGAGGCTGCCGTTTTCCATTCCGCCTTTATAGCCGCTCGCCACCCGATTCCGCAAGGTTTTTTGGCTAAGTCCCGATTCCTCCTGCTTGACTTACCCGCGACCGATTGCTATCATCCCCCCTGCAGAAAACTGGATTACAAACCTGTCACGTCAACCCAAGGAGACTTGATAAAATGAGCGCACCGGATAGCAAAATCGAGAGTTTGCAGCAGGAAAACCGCCTCTTCCCCCCCTCCGCCGCTCCGGCGGACACGGTGTCGGCTCGGTCGATGGCGGAATATCAGGCCATCTACCAGCGTTCCATGAATGACCCCGAAGGCTTCTGGGCCGAACGGGCCGAGGCGATGCTGACCTGGGATAAAAAGTGGGACAAGGTCCTGGATGCCGAGATGAACACCCCGGAGATCAAGTGGTTCCAGGGGGGCAAGCTCAATGTCTCGGTCAACTGCCTGGACCGCCACCTCCACAACGGTCGCCGCAACAAGGCCGCCCTGATCTGGCAGGGTGAGCCCGAAGAGGACAGCAAGGTTTACACCTACCAGATGCTGCACACCGAAGTTTGCCGGATGGCCAACGTCCTTAAAAAACTGGGGGTTAAGAAGGGCGACCGGGTTTCCGTTTATCTGCCGATGATCCCCGAGCTGGCCATCGCTCTTTTGGCCTGTACCCGGATCGGCGCCATCCACAGTGTGGTTTTCGCCGGCTTTTCCGCCCAGAGCCTCAAGAGCCGGGTCCAGGATTGCGAGGCCAAGGTCCTGATCACCGCCGACGCGGTGCTGCGTTCGGGCAAGACCATTCCCCTGAAACCCAACGCCGATCAGGCCCTGGCCGAATGCCCCAGCGTCAAGAACTGCATCGTGGTCAAAAGGGCCGGCAACGAGGTGCCGATGCAGGAAGGACGGGACTCCTGGTGGCACGAGGAGGTCAGCGCCCCCGGGATCAACGCGGAGTGCCCCCCCGAGAGCATGGACGCCGAAGATACCATGTTCATTCTTTACACCTCCGGCTCCACCGGCAAGCCCAAGGGGGTGGTTCACACCACCGGCGGCTACCTGACCTTCGCCGCCCAGACCTGTCAATGGGTTTTCGATCTCAAGGATGACGATGTTTACTGGTGTACCGCCGACATCGGCTGGATCACCGGCCACAGCTATATCCTCTATGGCCCCCTGGCCCTGGGGGCCACCTCGCTGATGTTCGAAGGGGTGCCCAGCTGGCCCAAGCCCGACCGCTTCTGGCAGATCTGCGACAAATACAAAGTCAACATCTTCTATACCGCCCCCACCGTCATCCGCGCCCTGATGCGGGAGGGGGTGGAGTGGCCGCAAAAGCACGATCTCTCCTCCCTGCGCCTGCTGGGTTCGGTGGGCGAGCCCATCAACCCCGAGGCCTGGATCTGGTACCACGAGAATATCGGCGGCGGCAAGCTGCCGGTGGTGGACACCTGGTGGCAGACTGAAACCGGCGGAATCATGATTTCGGCCATGCCTTTTGCCACTCCCCTCAAACCCGGTTCGGCCACCTTCCCCATGCCCGGGGTGGATGCCACCGTGCTGCGGGAGGATGGCAGCGAAGCCGGCCCCAACGAGGGTGGTCACCTGGTGATCCGCAAGCCCTGGCCCGGCATGCTGCGCGGGGTCTTCGGCGATCCGGCCCGCTACAAGAAAACCTATTTTTCCCGCTACCCGGGGATCTACGATCCGGAAGACGGCGCCCGCAAGGACGAGGATGGCTATTTCTGGATCATGGGCCGACTGGATGACGTGATCAACGTTTCCGGCCACCGCCTGGGCACCGCCGAGATCGAGTCGGCCCTGGTGGCCCATCCCGAGGTGGCGGAAGCGGCGGTGGTGGGGGCCCCCCACGAGATCAAGGGCCAGACCATCTACGCCTACGTTTCCCTGCGGGCCGGCGTCGAGCCCAGTGACGAGTTGCGGGCCGCTTTGCGCGCCCATGTCCGCAAGGAGATCGGCCCCATCGCCACCCCCGAATTTATTCAGTTTTCCGACGGTCTGCCCAAGACCAGAAGTGGCAAGATCATGCGCCGCATCCTGCGCAAGATCTCCTCCGGCCAGACCGAGGAGACCGATTTCGGCGATATCTCCACCCTGGCCGACCCCGGCGTGGTTGAAACCCTGGTGGCGGGCAGCAGGGAGTTGGTTAAATGATACGAACCGCCGCTCTGCTGGTTCTGGCTTCCCTGCTGTTACTGCTCTCCCCGCCGGTCGGCGCCGCCGCGGAACCGCCCCCCAAGGTAGCGGTTCTACCCCTGGAGCTGCAGGCTCCCCAGGATCTGGCTTACCTGGTGGACGGGGTACGCACCATGCTGGGCTCGCGCCTGGCGGCGGGAGGACGGGCCCAGCTGCTGGATCGGGCCGGGGTGGAACAGGCCCTGGCCGGGGGCAGACCCCAAGGGCCGGCCGAGTTCGATCTCCTGGGGGAAAAACTGGGGGTGAACTACATCCTCACCGGTTCCCTCACCGCCATGGGGGGCAGCGTCAGCCTGGATACCGTCCTCTATGAGGTGGGAAGCGCTGAACTGCCCCGCTATTTTTCCGCCATCGCCCCCACCGAGGGAGAGGTGATCGCGGCGGTGGACCGGCTGGCCGGCGAGATCCGGGCAACCCTGGTCGGTGAAGTGCCGCCCGCTGCCCCGGCGGCACTTCCGGCCCCCTTGCCCGACCAGGGCCAGCCCGCCTATATCTCGCCCCACCCCGCCCGCCAGTTGCCGGGCAGGGCCGCCGAGGGTTCCCCTTTTATCCGGGCCGGCGAAGTAGCCCGGCTGCAGGGGTTCAGCAAGAGCCACAATATCCCCTTGGGGCTGCAGGCCCTGGATGCCGGAGATCTGACCGGCGACGGCGCCACCGAGTTTGTCCTGGCCGGCAACAACCGGGTGGAGATCTACCGCCGCCTCCAGGGGCGGTTTGTCCGGATCGGCCAGATCTCAACCCTCAACCGCTATCCCATCCACTACCTCTCCCTGGCCGACCTCAACGGCAATGGCCGGGCCGAAATCGTGATCAGCGCCTCCGACGAACGCAGCCCCAGTTCGTTGATCGTGGAGTGGAATGGCAGCGAGTTTGTCCCGACCCATACCAATATTCCCTGGTATCTCCGGGCCATGTCGCTGCCCATGGAGGGCCCCGTGCTGGTGGGCCAGCGGGCGGCGGCGGGCGGCGATATTGTCCGGCCCGGCCTCTTCCGGCTGGAGGCGACCGCCGACGGCTCGGTGGAGCAGGGAGGCCAGCTGGCGACTCCCGGCCGGCTCAACCTGTTCGACTTTATCTATGTCGATCTCGATGACGACGGGATCGACGAGATTGTGGCCATCACCCAGACCAACCGGATGGAGGTCCTGAGCGCCGGCGGCGCCCGCTTGTGGATCAGCGAGGAGCAGTATGGCGGCACCACCCGTTTTCTCGGCGGTTTCGACAGCTCCGGCCACGACCCGGAAGTAGCCCACAAGCCGGTCCATCTTTTCGTGCCGGGGAGAATTGTCAGCCATGATGTCACCCGCAACGGATTGCCCGATATCGTGGTCAACCGCAACATATCAGCCATGCCCCTTTCCCTGGGGCGGCTTCGTTCCTACTCCGCCGGCGAGGTACACGCCCTGAGCTGGGACGGCCAGGGGATGAACGAAATCTGGCGGACCCGGCGGATCGAGGGCTACGTTGCCGACATCCAGCTCGGTCCGGGCGATGAGGGAACGGAACTCTTTGTCGGGGTGGTCCCCAAAAGTGACGGCCTGGGCATTCGCCCCTCCTCGGAAAGCGCCATCTACGTTTATCCCATGCTTTACAGCCAGGAGTAATCCCCCCCCGGCAAGCTTCACCGACAAAAAAGAGGACCCCTCATCAAGGTGAACCGGACCGCGCTCATGGTCCGGTTCACCTTTCTCTTTTTCAGCCCCACCAGGCCACCAACCTCGCCTAGCGCAAAAAAAACTTCACGATAACAGTAAATTAATCGCCAATCCCCGCACTTGCAAAAAAGCGATGTAGCCTCATGTTTTTTATTTGACAAAGCTATAACTTTCTGCTATCTGCTATGCTTACAGTTGTCAATGTTAATATATCGTTAAATATCGAGTACCCGTAATGTCCGCCATCGACACCAGGACGCTACCGGCGCAACACTTCTTTACCCGCACCACCCCCTAAACCCTTCTAAGGAGGAACTGCAGATGAAGAAGCACTACCTGGCGTACGCCACCACCGCCCTGGCAACCCTGACCCTGACGGCCCCGGCCTTGGCCGGAACCATCGCCGACTGGAACATGCACAACGTCACGGTTACCCCACCCCCCTACACCATGGAAGAGGTCTACGACAGCACCGTCTTCACCGATTCCGCCAAAACGCTCTCCCATGGCGCCGTCTACTGGAAAGAGAGCGACGCCCAGGCCCCGGGATTGCAGGTGGTCAACATTGACCCGCTATCGGGAGAAAACTGCCTGATGACCACCGGCTACAACCCTGCAACGGGGGGGCAAAAACTCTGTTCCGATGAATTTAAGTCCAGCAAGCGCTGGAAGATCAGGGCCTATGAGAACGAACCCATCGACATCTATTTCAACGTCTTGGACGATCGCGCCCGCCAGACCTATCGCTCCCTGCAGAAACTAAGCAACGCCACCAGCGGCCGCCTTAAGGGGTTCACCATGGAGCTGGGCTTCATGGTCAATGGCGAATTCGTTCCCTCACAAACGGGCGACGGCTTGGGTTTCTCCGCGCGAAGGGGCCAAATGCTCGCCGAGGGCACGGTGTACGATCCGGACAAACCCGATATCCTGTCCGCCTTTTTCCCGTTTGACATCGCCGGCGCGCCCGACCAGCATCGCGACGAACCGGGCTATTTCTTGCCCGACGAGCGGATGTACATCGATCTTGAAGCCTCTGAAAACAAAATAACCAGCACCGGGATTTCACAGAACCATCTCGACCTTCTGGGGGATTGGCACAATGCCGCTGGGGTGCCCGTGGCCATGTTCTTTGACGATGGCCACGGCCATCCGGAAATGATGGCCCATTGCGAGTGGGATTACGATCCCGACACCCTGGCCTGTCTGGGTGACTGGGTGACCTATCGCAGCTGCACTGAACTGGACGCCGCCAAAGAGCCTTGCGATTCCGATGGGGTGCGCAAACTGGTGCCCCAGGATGCTGTCAATCAGTGGCTGGCCGATCCCGACTACGTGATCGACTACTTCGACGATGTGGCCAACGTGACCCTGAACTACTTCATCACCGTGGACCGTAGACTCCAATGGCCCACCCCCGGTCAATTCGTCCTTCGCACCACCACCATCGCCTCCGACCAAGAGTGGAGCAGTCCCGGCCCCGCCCACAGCGACCCGCCGCCCGACGATGATCCGCCGGTCGTGGATGAGGACGCCGATGTGGCGGTTACCGCCCTCAATATCCCCCGTCTCAAGCGCAACGAAACCGGTGATATCACCGTCACCTTCAACAACACGCGGCCGGGCGCGGTGGACGGCCAGTTGAGCCTGACGGTGCGCGACGCCAATGGCGCCACCCTGGCCTCCTATTCCACCGGCTTTACCACCCCGGCCGATTCCTCGGCC
>NZ_JBIPKH010000059.1:0-1568 GCF_044068625.1 Desulfurivibrio modestus | reverse complement strand
GAATGGCGCTAGTTTAAGCGATTGCAGCATGATATCTGCTCCGGTGCATAATCTCTTTCATGTCATGCCTTGGTGAGGTCAACAGCTGGTAATTTTTTGGGCGTCGCTTAAGGCATCGGGGTTCACTTCGCCCTGGGCGTTGCCTGACCGGACTGTTGGTCATCGCGTCATACAAATCACTGATCAACCTGAAACGCTCTGCCCGGCTGATCTTCGCCTGATTTAAATGGGGCTCCCAGTTACGAAGGGCCTGCACACTGCCCTTGAAACTCACAACCCGAACCTCAATATCCGCTTCTTCCGCAGCCTCATACATCAATCGCCGGATGCAGTTGTAGGCGATAAAGTACATCAAGATTTCCTTGCGGATCATCTCCGGAGTTCGGCAGCGCAGAATGTCCAGGCCCATGGTCGTTTTGATGTCGCGGAAAAACAGCTCGACATCCCACCGTTTGAAGTAAAGTTCGGCAATCTCTTCCGCAGGATATCGCTTGGCATCGAGAAGGGTCGTGACAATGTAGAACCCCTGAGTTCTGAATCCAGGATGTTTCACCGTGACCTTGATCTGTCTCAAGACAAGCTCCTTCGGAAGCTCCTCCCATGCCTCTTTCGAATACGACAGAATAGTGTTATAGACGGGGCGTTTCCACGTTATCAGCAGGTCATCAGGCCCGAGCTTTTTAAGGCTGCCTGCCGAACTGACCGGAGTTCTTCTGGCAAGGGTAACAACGCTGTCGACGCCTTGTTTCTCCAGGTTTGCGATGTCGAAATAACTACAGAACCCTTTGTCTCCGAGGAAGATGTCTCCCCGCTTAAACATCTTCCACTGCTTGCGGAACAGCGGCAGCTCGTTATTCTTTTTATTACCGATGGCGTAACTGAGCAAAGCCCCACTTTCCAGCGAAAAACAGGCACAGATACGTGCCGTCGGAAAACCGCATCCCGGCTTCTGAGAGGACGACTGCGGCCAAACCTCCTGGCTCGCCGGTGTATCCGGCATGCTGACCCCCGTCCCGTCGACAACAATGACTCGCCGGTTGTTCAACAAGCCGGCCTCCGGCATTTTGTCAAGCCGATCCGCCGTGTGTTCAAAAATTTCGGAGAGCATCTGTTCGTCCAATTTCCTGCGAGCCGTGCAATAGGAGGCGGTCGAGGATGATGGAATCTTTACTCCCTTAATAGAGGCATAGGATTGAAGCTTGCGGATCACTTCCTTGCAGCCCCCGTCCGCATCCAGCACCTGACTGAAAAAAGCCCAGAATGTATTCTCTTTTGAGAAAAGCCTCCGGCGACTCATGGCCCCATCCTGTTCCTGCTTAAGAAACGGGCGGGGGATAAACTTTTCAAAGAGCTCACCGATCTGCTTGAAAGACTTTTGCTTCAGCAGAGCTATTTTTTGGGCAAGTTTCTGCTGGGATGAGCGTGGTTTTCGACGCAGAGTCCGCAGATGAAATCCTGGAAGCATTGGCATTGCATTTTTTGTATTTCGCATTGGCAAATATACCAATTTTAGCCAATATTTTCAGGTGGTTTATTGTATAAAAAGAGCTTAAACTAGCGCCATTCGG
>NZ_JBIPKH010000058.1:0-1592 GCF_044068625.1 Desulfurivibrio modestus | reverse complement strand
ACCGTCGCTGGTGGTGTAGGCAACTTCGATCTCCACCTCCCCCGGCTGATCGCCGATGAAAACCGCATTGGCGCCATCACCGGCAATGCTGCCGCTGCCCGAGCTGATTCCCCGTAAGCAATCACAGGGCACCGCATCTTCCGGCGATCGAGCCGGCTCACGTACTGATGTACGCATCGCCGTCTCGCTTGCCGCATGCTACGGCACCCTGTGACCGCTTACCCCGTGGGCCCCGTGATCGGTTACGATTCCCCAGGCAAAAACACCACCCGCCGGATCGGCGGTGTCGTTCAGGTTGACCGCTTCTCCGAATGCGGCCATGGCGGGGCTACTGACCCCGAAGGTGACCGTCGGCTTCATTCGTTATCACGGCACGATAAAAACCAGGCGATCTGTATCCCGGGCCGTCTTCCCATCATTGCGAATCCCTTCGATGGACAGCGCCAGGGTGTTGCGGCCCGGCTGAAGAGGAATATCCACCTCTTCGTCGGTGAAGGGCTCAGGAGAGAACAGGCCGCTGATATCCTCCCGATTCAGTTCCGCCGAAAAGGTGGCCGGGGCGACAGTTCGGCCGTAATAAACGTGAACGGTATAGCTGGTCGCTCCGGGGGCAAGTTCGGTTCGGGCCTGGGTCGGTTGTTCGTAGCCGAGGAAAGTGTTGACGTCAGCAGGCCGCCCGCCTTTGCCGTAAAAAAGAGGGGGGACATAATAGAAGTGTTTATTGACTTCCGGGTCGGAGGAGAATTTATTGGTTAATTTCCATAAACCATCTTCCAGCACAAAAGTCAGTGGCATTATGCTTATGCTGCCGCTGTGACCGTGGTCTTCAATCATTAGAATGATGGTATCATCATAATCGAATTTATCTATTACAAAAGATTCTTTTATGCTCTTTTGTAATTCGAACTCTTTACTACGATCTATCCCTGCTTTATCGAATAATTCTATATCTCTGGCTAAAGATTCTCTAGTCATTGCTTCGTCGCACCATTCTAAATCCTCTGCAAGAAGGCAAGAATTTATCGAATAATATGTGTTTTCTGGTGAAAGATAATTTGATTCTGATTTGCTGATAATTTTTACCGGCAATCGGTAATTGTCATCGGCAAAACCCGATTTGGGTAATAGTAAGCAAAAAAATAAAAAGAATAATAACAAATGGTTTAACGTTTTTGTTGTCATACATTCACCTGTTCTGATCTATTGCAATGATGGTAGTGTCCACGATATCGGGGAGGTTGGCTTTTTTTCTAGTAATACTTTACTCACCGATTCGTCAATAATTCTGCGATTGTACAACCTTAATGTTACGTCACCTTTTACAGTTATCCCGTCCCAGCTTGCTGAAATAACCATATCAGTAGATTCAATCGTGATGGATTGCGAGACTCCAGTCTCCCCTTTTAGGCTTCCATGTAGAACGATGATTTCTTTTGGCGTTTTTGCTTTTACCTCCCCGCCGATATCAATTCCCGCCGCCAATCTCCCGGAGCCGCTCCAGTTGGTGGATTCCTGACAAGCATCGTAATTGCCGTTAATGGATGCATCGGCACTGCCGGCGACAGCTACCGCCATGGCGTCAAGGGTGACAT
>NZ_JBIPKH010000057.1:0-1691 GCF_044068625.1 Desulfurivibrio modestus | reverse complement strand
AAAAAAAGCCCCCGCAAACGATGCAATCGTTTACGGGGGCTTAACTGAAAAAGATTCGGCGGCGACCTACTCTCCCACCAAGTTTCCCTGGCAGTACCATCGGCGCTGAGGGGCTTAACTTCCGTGTTCGGAATGGGAACGGGTGTGACCCCCTCGCTATGGCCACCGAAAAAGCGTAACCGTCATGGTTGACGGTAAAAACAGTGATAACTGAATATGTTGTTTTGAATGCGATAGCGAGTTTTTGCAAGCTAACTAGAAGAAAAAAAGTAATTGGTCAAGCCGCACGGCTTATTAGTACCGGTAAGCTCCATGTGTTGCCACACTTCCACACCCGGCCTATCAACGTCGTAGTCTACGACGAGCCTTCAGGTGACTTTCGTCACGGGATATCTTATCTTGGGGTGGGCTTCCCGCTTAGATGCTTTCAGCGGTTATCCCTTCCGAACGTGGCTACCCTGCCATTGCCGCTGGCGCGACAACAGGAACACCAGTGGTTCGTCCATCCCGGTCCTCTCGTACTAGGAACAGATCCCCTCAAATATCCTACGCCCACAGCAGATAAGGACCAAACTGTCTCACGACGTTTTAAACCCAGCTCGCGTACCGCTTTAATTGGCGAACAGCCAAACCCTTGGGACCTGCTCCAGCCCCAGGATGCGATGAGCCGACATCGAGGTGCCAAACCTCCCCGTCGATATGGACTCTTGGGGGAGATAAGCCTGTTATCCCCGGAGTACCTTTTATCCGTTGAGCGACGACCCTTCCATGCGGAATCGCCGGATCACTAAGACCTACTTTCGTACCTGCTCGACTTGTCAGTCTCGCAGTCAAGCTCCCTTATGCCTTTACACTCTACGGCTGGTTTCCAATCAGCCTGAGGGAACCATCGCGCGCCTCCGTTACTCTTTAGGAGGCGACCGCCCCAGTCAAACTACCCACCAGACAATGTCCCAAACCCGGGTTACGGGTCGTGGTTAGAAGCCTAGAATAATCAGGGTGGTATTTCAAGGTTGACTCCACGAGAGCTAGCGCTCCCGCTTCAACGTCTCCCACCTATCCTACACAAATCATCCCAAACTCCAATGCCAAGCTATAGTAAAGGTTCACGGGGTCTTTCTGTCTTGCTGCGGGTAACCGGCATCTTCACCGGTGTTACAGTTTCGCTGAGTCCCTGGTTGAGACAGTGGGGAAATCGTTACGCCATTCGTGCAGGTCGGAACTTACCCGACAAGGAATTTCGCTACCTTAGGACCGTTATAGTTACGGCCGCCGTTTACCGGGGCTTCGGTTCGAAGCTTCTCCTTGCGGATAACCTCTCCCCTTAACCTTCCGGCACCGGGCAGGCGTCAGACCATATACCGCGTCTTTCGACTTCGCATAGTCCTGTGTTTTTAGTAAACAGTCGCTCCCCCCAGTTCACTGCAACCCCCTTCGGCTAGATAAGTAGTTATTTCACCTTATGGGGGCACACCTTCTCCCGAAGTTACGGTGTCATTTTGCCGAGTTCCTTAACCAGAGTTCTCTCAAGCACCTTAGGATACTCTCCCTGCCTACCTGTGTCGGTTTGCGGTACGGTCGCTATATCAACTCGCTACGAGGCTTTTCCTGGCAGCATGGGATCAACCACTTTGTGGGCTTTCGCCCTCGTCGTCACGCCTCAGCGTTTAAATGGAAGAACGGATTTGCCT
>NZ_JBIPKH010000056.1:0-1696 GCF_044068625.1 Desulfurivibrio modestus | reverse complement strand
GTAACTATCCAGCTTATTTCGGCGTCGAACAATCCGTTGGTTCTGGTTTAACCGACATGAAACCGGGGTCTTTCCCCTCAAATAATAAACGCAGAGCCTCCGTTGCCGTGACACCATGTTTGCGGCACGTAGAGAGATATCCCCGAACTCGACAGAAGATTTTTGCCCCGTCAATGGAACGAAAGCACCCCGAAATCTTCTGCTGGACCTTGGTCATTCGCAGGTCGTTTTCAGCCTGGTTGTTGGAAAAGGGCACTATGGCATTCTCCATGAACCTCAGGACATCGCTCTCAAATTTTTGTAACCTCTCCAAGAGGTTTCGTGATTTTGTTCGGGGCACCTTGCCCCTCTTTCCTTTGCGATTCGATTCATCTGGAGGTGGGCACTCCTTTTCGGCTTTTTCCAGCAGGTCCCGGTAGCTTGCGCGGAAAAGACCGGCGGCATCTTTTTTCAGGCACCCTCCCGCGTCATGGGTCGCCTTATTGATTTCCTTGAGTAAGGCCGCCATCTGCTTAGCCCACTGCTGGCCATCCTGCTCCCAAGCTCGTTCCAACTCACGCAGGTGATGCGCGTTGCAAAGGGCATGGCCGGCACCGTAATTGTAGTAGGGCTTCCAGTGGTCATGGCAGAGAATGCCGTTGAATCTTGGCAGGATGCCCATATCGTCCATGGCCTCACCGCCTCTTTTGGGGTGGGGCATGTAGCAGGTGTGCCGGTCGTTGGAGGCACTATGCAGCCAGTGTCTTTTGCCACCGATATTGATTCCGGTTTCATCGGCGTGGACCAAGTCCGCTATCGCAAGTTGCTGCTGGTTCCACTGCTCAAAGCGAGCAAGACGCTGATAGGCTTCCTGGTTGAAGTTGCCGATCGAACCATTGCTGACCGGGATATCAAGTTGCTCCTGAAAATGATCCTCAATCCGGTTGTAGGGGATCAGTTGATACTGAGACATATAAACCGAGTTGACCTTGACCCCGAGGCCGTATTGGACCGGTCGGGTTATCCCCTCGGGGAATGGCGCAACGTAACGCTTGCCCTGTTGGTCCACCAGGACTTGGGCTTGCCACTCGACCACGAATTTGCTGATGTCGAGATCGACAACCTGCCTGGCCTCGTATCCGGCATCCCGATAATCTCCCGGAGGGAGTGTTGAGCGATCAACAGGGATGATCTTGATTTCATCCGGGTCAGGTACCGGCAACAGGGTCTTGCCGGCATGACCGGGCTGGCCACCGGGTTTGCGGCCCGTCGAAGTCTTGGGCTTTTTCTTGCGGTTCGGATCAGCCGCTGGCGGCTTGCTGCTGTTTTTGCTGTTAAGCCCCAAACGGTTGAGCAGGATGGTCACCAGCAACAGCATAGTCTCAAGGCTGGCCTTGAGTGCCGGCGAGAGCCCCTGCTCCGCACGCAGCAGCTCTTTAACCTGGTCAATGGTTGCGGTTACGTCGATTTTTTCGATAGTCATCCAGCGGCTCCCGTATTGGAGCCGCATTATAACACGGGTTTTGAAACCGGATTTTTTGTCCTTCAAACCCCCTTGGGCGTGACGATCATTATTTTTGCGCGGTCCATCATTCCGCAAGGAGGAAATGCAGCTTCAGGAGCCCGCTAAGCCCCTTGCGGGTGTGCCCTGTGTTGTTCACGGCGGAACACTGATTTTTGAAAAAATTGCACCAAAACCCTGTCAAGAACTTTTTTT
>NZ_JBIPKH010000055.1:0-1961 GCF_044068625.1 Desulfurivibrio modestus | reverse complement strand
GGGAATATTTGATATGACAAAAATTTGTTATTTTCCGGTTGTCAATACCGAAGAAGAGCTGGCCGATGTAGTCTCGCGCGCTGCTTGGTTTTTGTCATTTTGCCAAATTTCTCAGATTACTATCCCTATCACCTCGGAACGCCTGAGGCATATGAAATGGTTCGTTGCAACCGGAATGGATGGCGTAATTGCCGAACGCTTTTTCGGAATCCGAGAAAAGATTCACTTGGTTTCTGCATCAGCAGAGTCAGATATTGAGCCCTGCATGGCGGAGGCCGATATCATCTTGAAGTGGAAGGTGAACGCTGTTCCGGAATTCGTTTCGCCGCAGAAGTTGAAGGCGTGGGAGGTTGGCAAGAAGGTCTGGTCTGTTGATCCCCAAAGATCGAGAATGGAAGGGTCGCTCTATATTGAAGTGGGTTTGTACCTGCTTGAAGATAGAGAGGCATTGATACAGGAAAACAAGCGGAAGTTCGAGGCGCTGGCAGCCAAGTTGGGACGTTTCAAGCGCGCGTATGTGATGGCGACGGGGCCGTCGGTCTGGAGATACCGCCTTTTTGATTATAAAGACGCCATTTCGCTGGTTTGTAACAGCGTCATTCTTGATGACGAGTTGATGGTCAGGGTGAAGCCGCAGCTTCTCGTGTTTGCGGACCCGATTTTCCACTTTGGACCATCGCAATATGCGGCAGCGTTTCGACAGCGGCTGCGTGAAACTGCACGCATCTACGATTTCACCATAGTGATCCCGTTCAAGTATTACGGGTTGTTTGTCTCGACGATGCCGGAACTGCGGGATCGGACGATAGCGGTTCCGTTCGTGAAAGATCGCCAATTCAATTTTGATCTTTCTGGTGACTTCGAAGTCAGGTCGACGGCTAACATTCTGACGCTCTTGCTTATACCGCTAGCAGCAACTTTTTCGGATGAGATTGGTATTCTTGGCTGCGACGGCAGGCCGCTGCACGAGAACACGTATTTTTGGGGGCACAACCAGAAAACGCAGATTAACGACAAGATGGCAAACATTCGCGAAGTTCACCCCGCTTTTTTTGCCATCGATTACAACGACTACTATCTGGAGCATTGCGAGACGTTGGAAGCCGAGCTTTGTGACGGCGAACGACTTGGCAAGAAGTTTGTTAGCTTGGGCTTTTCGCACATACCGGCATTGAAGAGCCGTGTTGGGTTGGGGCATCGAGTATTTTGCTCTGCATCCGCTTTGGCACAAAGTGCGATTATCGTTGACCCGGATGCGAAAAGTTGGGCGGGTCATTACATGGCCTATAACGAGAAGCTTTCGGCACAGATCAAACGAGATGGGCTTGATGTGGAGGTCATTTGCCGGAAGGATTTGGCAGCCGACATTCTTGCCACGCGGCCCAGTTATTTTCCGACGCTGACCTCTCACTCATGGGAGGTTGGCAATCGAGCCGAAAACACGAAATTCGTCGACGCGTTTGAGTCTGAAATCAACACTGCGATCGAGCGATGCTTTACGAGAAGCGATAGGCCGGTTCTGTTGTACATGTATTGCGGGAGTCTCGAACACGCCGAAGTGTTGGTAAGGCTCGTTCAGAGGTTCCCAAGGTTGAGGGTCAATGTCAACTTGTTCTGGCTGTCGTTCAGGCTTACGCCTGAATATGGACAGAAATGGAAGACTTTCATCGAACACGTCGAAGAAGGTATCAGTGAGGGGCGCTTTATTGCGACGCTTCCGACGGCTGAATTGCGCGATCGACTTGCCGAACTGACCGGATGCATCCTGCCCGTGGCACCACACCCGAGTACCGGTGTTACTGATCAAACATTTGAGGAATTGTTGAGAAAGGTGCCGGAAAAGGTAAAGGGGAAGACGCTGAATGTTTTATTCCCAAGCGCACCGAGGCCAGAAAAAGGCTACTTGACTTCGATCGAAAGCTTACGGCTGCTGTGCTGTGAGCCGAGTTCATACCATCCCA
>NZ_JBIPKH010000054.1:0-2015 GCF_044068625.1 Desulfurivibrio modestus | reverse complement strand
TAGAAATGACAACCGAAAATTGACCACCTGTGATCACCGAAAATTGACCACCCTGAACTTTGGACGTAAGTCTGGAGACAGGGGGGTCATCCAGGATTGGCCTGTAGTTTTTTTTCTTTCAAACTCTGCTTGAGACGATAGCTATCCCACTGGCAATTGATAATATGGGCTCTGTGGGTCAGGCGATCAAGAAGCGCCGCGGTCATCACCTGCTCCCCGAAGACTTGTGTCCAGTCGGCGAAGCCGAGATTGGTCGTGATGATAACCGCCCCTTTCTCGTGTCGTTCGGCAAGAACCTGAAAAAGCAGTTCCGCTCCTTCTTTGGAAAAAGGGATGTATCCCAGCTCGTCAAGGATCAACAGGTCATAACGGGTATACCGTTGAATCAGCCGTTGTAAATCTCTCTCCTGTCGTGCTTCGATCAGTTCATTAACCAGGCCATAGCAACTGACGAAGCGAGTGCGATAATTGCTCCTGCATGCTTCGACCCCGATGGCGGTGGCCAAGTGGGTCTTGCCGGCGCCGCTTCGGCCAAGAAAAATGATGTTTCGCCGTTCTTTGATAAAGTCACATCCTGTCAATTCGCGGACCAGGCGGATATCGAGCCCGTCAACTGCATCGAGGTCGAATCCCTCCATGGTCTTTACCAAGGGGAATTTCGCTTCCCGCACTCGGCGATTGAGGCGGCTTTCCGCTCTGGTCTGAAGCTCCGCCACCGTAAGGTCCAGGAGAAATTCATCGTAACCAACGCCACGTTCCTTTGCCTGGCGCAGTGCCGGCTCGATCTCCCGGACCATGGTGGAAAGGGTTAAGGCTTTGAGGTTCTCCCTCAATTCGACAAAGGTGCTGTTCATCATTGCACACCTCCCAGCAACCCATAGACTGCGAGATCGGGAGGCGGCAACTGTGGCCAGTTAGACAGCGGGGCATTGGCGGTGGCGGTTTCGCTGGCACAAATCAGGATATGTGCCACCCCCTCACTGGTGCTGAGCCCTTTTTTCAAGGCCAGCACCACCGCCGCCTCGACTTCGTCCGGTTTGTATTGCCGATAGAGCATCAGGACCGATATGAAATCTTTAATCCCCGTGGTTTCTCCCCGGGAGAGGCAGAAGCTCTCCAGCATCCGGTGCAGTGAATCAGGCCACTGCTTGCGCCATTGGCGAATGGGGCGCGCGCTGTTGAAAGCCAGCGGCCGCTGCTGGATGATCTCCAGATAGTGATCCGCCGTGAGGCTCCATTTATTGTTGCCGAACAACCGCTCGTGTTCCGCGAGCTTCTTGCCGCCGGCAAAAATCTCCACCCGTTCGACATGCAGCATGATTTTCAGCTTGCGCCCTACATACCGATACGGCACGGAATAACGATTCTTGTCGGCAATCACTGTGGCGTACTTGTCCGCCCGTGCTTCAAGGGGAAGGGTGGCGGAGTAGGCCCCCGCCGGCAATGGCAGCAGGTGTCGCTGTTCTTGCTCAAAGAGTTCCTCGATGGTCTGGGTCCGGCCCGCCATCTTGTGGGTGCCGTAGTTGATGCATTGCCGGAGAATCGTTTCATTCAGCTCTTCGAGACTCGCGGCTTCCGGAATCGGTACCATGTAGTTGCGCCGGGCGAAACCTACCAACCCCTCCACGCCGCCTTTCTCATGGCCATTGCCAGGGTTGCAGAAACGAGCCTCGAAGCTGTGATACGCTTTGAATTTGCGGAATCCTTCCTGCTCCAGACGAGCCCGGCCCTTAAGGACCTTTTGCACCGCCGTGGTCAAATTGTCATAGATCAAAATCGAGAAGATGCCGCCGAAAAAATCGAACGCCTGCTGGTGGGCATCAAAAAAGGCCTGCTGCCGTTC
Source organism: Desulfurivibrio modestus (assembly GCF_044068625.1). NCBI lineage: Bacteria > Pseudomonadati > Thermodesulfobacteriota > Desulfobulbia > Desulfobulbales > Desulfobulbaceae > Desulfurivibrio > Desulfurivibrio modestus. The sequence continues at coordinate 172 of NZ_JBIPKH010000054.1, read as the reverse complement.
GCACCGGTAGAGCCGGACAAAATGCTTCCCGGAAAATTTGCTGCGCATACAGAAAAACTTTAATCGAACCGACTCACCGGCCAACACCGCCGTCGCCGTCCCCCAATCAATCTCCGCCTCGCGCCCTGCATCGGGTTCGCAGGGAATGAATACCTGGCACGTCGGGGAGAGA
>NZ_JBIPKH010000053.1:0-2025 GCF_044068625.1 Desulfurivibrio modestus | reverse complement strand
CGATGTAACGGCTGACGAGGACCAGAAGGTTGTTGCAAAGCTCCGAAATCAGGGCTATGTAACTATGACCCTGAATCAAGAGGAACCATTGGGGGATCATGATAAGCTTGTCGAAAGGGCCGTTAATCTGGCCCGCGAGATGAAAATAGACATCGATTTACTCAGGAAGTGGCATATTAAGGCCAAACTGGCAAATATATCGCAAGCTAAGAAAGTAGCGGTGCTGGGGGTTCGTGGGGCCGATGATCGGGCCACTTTGTACGAGGTCTTTGGTCCTTCGTTTTCCATGCTTCCGGTCTGAGTGGCAACTGAAATTTAGTGCTTGATCCGCTTGCGAAAGGGCGCAGTTGTGCCAATTCCTGCACCAATGAGGTGATCCATGCCGGTTTCAGTTATCGTCGGTGGCCAATATGGCTCCGAGGGAAAAGGGAAGGTGGCGCACTATCTGGCCAGAGAACGTAAGGCCACGGTGGCGATCCGCTGCGGCGGCACCAACTCGGGCCACACTGTTATTGACAGTAACGGCCAGTCATTGATATTCAGACAATTACCCACGGCCTCAATTTTGCCCGATGTCAAGCTGGTGCTGTGTGCCGGCACCTACATCGACCCTGCCATTCTCAAGCATGAAATCGCACTTGTCCGGCTGGCTCCCAGCCGGCTGATGATCGATCCTTATGCTGTGATCATTACCGAAGACCATAAAAAGCGGGAACAAGATTCTGGCCTTGTCGAACGGATCGCCTCTACCGGCAGCGGTACCGGAGCGGCGGTGATCGCCCGCATACAGAGGGCACCAAACCTTCTTTTTGCTAAAGACGTTCCGGAATTGGCCGAGTTTATTGCAGACGTAAGCGAAGACTTGCGCCGACGACTTCAACGGGATGAACGGATTATCCTGGAGGGAACGCAGGGTTTCGGGCTTTCACCACTGCATTCTCGGTTTAACCCCTATGTGACCAGCCGGGATACCACCGCTGCTGGCTTCCTTTCCGAAGCTGGCCTTAGCCCATTTGATGCGGATGAGATCGTCATGGTAATCCGGGCATTTCCCATCCGTGTCGGCGGGGATTCCGGCCCTCTGGTTAATGCAACGGATTGGGAAACTATCACCAGAGAGGCTGGTTACGAGGAACCATTACAAGAGATCACCAGTGTGAGCAAGCGAATCAGGAGGGTGGCCAGATTTGATGCAACTATTGTTAAACGCGCGATACAGGTGAACAAGCCCACGGCGACAGTGCTTAATCATCTCGATTATCTCTCCTACAACGCATCTCCCAGTCATGACAAAGTGCGATCATTCGTTAACATGGCATCAAAGTCGACAGGTGTGGTGGCAGATTACGTAGGATTTGGGCCTACAACCATGCAGCGTTGGAGGTCATGAGATGAAAAAAGAAATTTATTTTGAAGATATTTCATACGAAATCCCAGAAAGATTAGAAGAGGCTGAACAACTAGCAAAAACGGCAAGACTAAAAGACCCATTCCCCAAAATTCTTCCTTCTTTGCTCAACAGACATGACATTATAAAATATGTATCAAAAACTGGGGTAATTTTCCCTTTTTCTGAAAAACAATTGAAGTCAGCCTCATATGAAGTAAACGTAGGCAACGAGTACATAAGGTGGACTAGAAATAAAGATGGCAAGGTCATCAAAGATCATAAATGCAACTTGGAACAGCACGACAAGATACCTTTGGTAAGAAATTCAATTACATTTATTGATGTTGATGCAACTTTTTTAATCCCGTTTTATATTGCACTGAGATTCAATCTTTCAATAACCCATGTTCACAGGGGCTTACTACTTGGCACTGGCCCTCTTATAGACCCTGGGTTTTGCGGTAAAATCATGATACCAATCCATAACCTCACAAACAATAACTATTACCTAAGGCCAGGATCACCACTAATCGCTGTAGAATTTACAAAACTTACTCCTGACGACATTCTTGAGGAGGATAAAATTAAACAATACGGTCTTGAGAAACTTGACAAGTTGTACGGTAAAAACATCA
>NZ_JBIPKH010000052.1:0-2376 GCF_044068625.1 Desulfurivibrio modestus | reverse complement strand
TAAGCGATCACAGGGTTGTTTTAATTACGCCGCCGATCTGATCCATTCCAGGTTGGGCTTCTGCTCTTTGAAATAGCTGTTCATGGCATCCGCGAGCACCTGGAAGGATGATTTGCCGTGCAGGCGGCAAGTCTGCCGGAGGGACACAATCCGCTCCACCCAGCGGTTGCCTTTTTCACTGTTGGTGCCCTGGCTGCGTTTGCGCCAGAGGACGGCGAAACGCAGCATCCGTTCGCCGAAGTTGTTGGTGGGGTCAACCCCTTCCTCCAGCAGGAAGGTGAACAGCGAATCCATTTCATCATCGAGATGGCGGACAAGGGTCCCCGCCTCGCTGTCGGAATCGATATACAGCGCAATCAGCCGGCAGAACCGGGCATAAAATGCTCGCCACTCGACTTCGGTAGGTGGATCCTTGGCCATTTTGCACAAACGGCGCAACTCGTCTCTGGCCCAGGCACCGCATTTTGCAAGTTCCGGGTCACTCCGCTCGGCCAGGCCCTTGGCCCGGCGGATCAGGTGGCTCAGGCAGCTTTGCCGCAGGTTGACCCAGCTCTGGTAGAGCCGGTAGCCGTCGCTGACCAGGATACCGTTCCAGGCCCCGATCAGTGTTTCAAAGGCGATCTTTGAGCGGTTGGTGTGAACCATGAAGAAGGCGACCACCGGGCTGGCCATTACCCAGAGCCAGTTGAGTTTGCCACTGTTTTTCCAGGTGGTTTCGTCGATGTGGTTGACTTTCACGCTGCGGGCCTTGTCCCTGATTGCCTCGTAATGGGGCAGGATGGCGGTTGAGGCCCGGTCGATGACTTTCTGGATGGCCCCGAGGCTGATCTTGAAACCCAGCACCGAGGAACAGAAGGTCTGGATGGTTTCCCGACTGTTGCCGTCGATGCCACCGATTTCGGCCACCAAGGCACAGAGGCGGGGGCCGAATCCGGTTTGGTATTCCTCCGGGACATAACCCTTGGCGGTTTTGCCGCAGGCGGTGCATTTTCCCTGGTAGAGGATGAAGTGGATGACCGTCATCACGATTTCCGGCAACTCGATATGCTGGTGAGTGTAATAGGGTTTCAGGTCCTTGAAGGTGCGGCAACCGCAGGAACAGGGACCGGGGTTCACCGGCTCGGTTTTGGTCGGGGTCATCAACTGCTGCCGGTGGCCTTTATGGCCCTTGCGGCCGCCGGGTTTGCCCTTGTTGGGCTTGGGGTCGTTTTCCTGGTACGGCGAATTCGCCGAGGACGGCTTGTTGGAGTTGGATGAGTTCTGGTTGAGTTTGGCCTCAAGCTTGCCGACCTTGGCTTCCAGCTCCTTGATCCGCTGATCCTGCCGGGCTATATGGGCCAGCAGTTGCCGGATGATCATGCGCAGGGCCGAGGGTGGCAGCCTCTCCAGGTCGGCGTCGCTGAGTTGGAAGTCTGGGTTGATGAATTCCGGGTCAGCCACAAAGTTCCTCCCGGAAATCCTTGGTCAGCGGATAGAGAAACACCGCTTTGACTGGTTCGGCCCGCTGATTGTAACGGTCGTATTTGCCGCGCCCGGTGGTCTCGCCCACCGGAACCCAGTTGGCGGCCCGATAACAGGTGCCCCGGAAACGGGTGGTGTCCACGAAGGTCTCCAGCAGGAAGACCCGTTGGCGGTAGAAAGCAAACCAGTCGCCGGCCAGTTGTCGGATGTTCAGGGCCAGCACCTTGGAGGCCAGATGTGGAATCCTGACCCGGGGCAGGATCAGGAAACGAACGTTGTTGACCACCCCGGCCAGGTTGTTTTCCCGCTGCTCATGGCTCCAGCCGATTACCCGGTCGCGAGCCGCCACTTTCCAGGCGGCGGAGCCCCAGCCCAGGCAGGCCACCGGGCGACCGTCAAGACAGACCAGGTACTTGAGGTAGGAACCGACAATCCAGGGAGAGCCCAGATAATGATGGCGGTCTATCAGGTAATCCCACAACCCTTCGTCGGGAGTGCGGCGTACCATCTTGATTGTCAAGGAGCCGAAAGCGGAGAGAGGCCCGGCCAGTTCCGTGCTGTCGATAACGTATGAACGGCGATCCGCCCGCCGGGGATGACGGAAAGTCTCCCGCAAGCGAGGAGGCAGGCTGAGTTCGCCCTTTTTCTCCAGGGCCAACAGTAGACTCCGGCAGGCCATGTCCTTGAGTTGGCCGTTTGGTTGCCGCCACTGCCAGCGTTGGCAGAGAGTCCGCGAGATCGCCGTCCGACCCCGGTCCCATTGGGCGGCGGTGACCTGACGGATTTCGGCCAAGTCGTTTTGGTTGAGGAGGCGACCCCGAATCTGGTAAACAGGTGCTGTCGTATCCATGACTGCACCATAGCAAATGCTGGCTTATGACGCCAGTGGAAAATTTAGACCCCGTGATCACTTAC
>NZ_JBIPKH010000051.1:0-2441 GCF_044068625.1 Desulfurivibrio modestus | reverse complement strand
GTTGGACGAAGCCGCTACGCGGCAGACAAGGCCAAAGCGATCCTGTTTGGCCACAATTAACATGTTGTAATCTCACGGCATTCGGTAATAGGTAGGGAGTGGCGGAGCACAGGGAACCGCCGCATCAACCATTACCAAGGAGGTTACAATGAACACCACCATGCCGCAAGATCCACGTTTCAACAAGCAGTACCAGAAACACCTCAAATGCCTCAAGCTGGGCGGCCTGCAGCCCAAGACCATCGACGCCTACGCCAGAGCGATCCGGCGTATCGGCAACTATTTCGACTGCCGGATTGACAACCTAAACTCCGGCCAGTTGCTCGACTATTTCACGGAACTCCTGGATACGCACTCCTGGAGCGCGGTCAAGCTCGACCTCTACGGCCTGAAGTTCTTCTACTCCGAGGTGCTGCGCAAACCCTGGGAGAATATCCCTCTGATCAAGCCGCCCAAGACCTCCAGAATCCCCGATATCCTGTCTGTGAAGCAGGCCGGGCAGTTATTTGCCGCAACCAGGATCTTGAGCTACAAGGTCTTCTTCTTTACCTGCTACAGCATGGGCCTGCGCCTTGGCGAGGGCATTCGGCTCACTGTCGGCGACATCGACGCCGGCAACATGCGGGTGCATATTCGCGACGCCAAAGGCAACAAGGACCGGCTGGTGCCGCTGCCCGACAAGACCATGCAGGTGCTGCGGGAATTCTGGACCGTGCACAAGCATCCCCGGTTTCTCTTCCCCAGCAGGAAAAGAGGTCTGAAAAACGCCCACCTGGTTGATCTTCCTCTGGACCGGGGCGGCATCCAAACCGCCATGCACTCCGTTGTCCAGCACCTCGGCATAAAAAAAAATCTCATGCCACTCCCTGCGCCACAGCTATGCCACCCACATGCTGGAGGCCGGGGTCGATCTGCTTGAACTGCAGCAGATCCTTGGCCATGTCAGCATCCTGACCACCGCCAGATATACCCATCTGACATCAACCACGGCCAACAATACAAGACTGGTCATCAACTCCCTGGTCAACACCCTGGACATCCAGTGGGGAGGGCGCAAATAATGCTGCTCTCCACGATCATCAACAAGTTCAGGGACAGCTTCTTCCGCACCTACAAGAAAAATCACCTGCCGGGCCATATCAAGGCCCTGGAGTCCATGGTCCGATGCCGGCACGAGCATGGACCGCACATGCTGGCCCACTGTTCGGATCACCAGTGCGGTAAACTGGCCTATATTCCCCATTCCTGCGGCCACAGAAACTGCCCCCACTGCCAGAACCACGAGAGCCAACAGTGGTTGGAAGGCCAGCTTGCCAAGCGGCTGCCGTGTCAATACTACCTGATCACCTTCACCCTGCCCGGGCAACTGCGGGATCTGGCATGGAAACATCAGAAAACCGCCTACGCCCTGATGTTCGGGGCAGTGCAGGAGCTCCTGAAATCATTCACCAATAACGACAAAAAACTCGGCGGGTCACCGGGGTTCACCGCCATCCTCCACACCCATTCCAGAACCCTGGACTACCATCCCCACATCCATGTGGTCATGCCCGGAGCAAGCATCAACCGGAAAACCGGGCTGTGGAAGGAAAAATCCGGAAAATTTCTCTTCAACCACAAGGCCCTGGCCAAGGTCTTCCGGGCAAAAGTGCTCCAGGCCCTGGTCGACAACAAGCTGCCGGTGCCCCATGATTGCCCCAAGCAGTGGGTGGTTGACTGCAAAGACGCGGGCAACGGCGAGAAGGCCCTGGTCTATCTTGGCCGTTACCTGTACCGGGGCGTCATCCGGGAGCAGGACATCCTGCACTGCAAAAACGGCATGGTCACCTTCCGCTATCGCCATGCCAAAAGCGGAGAGGACCGGACCAGAACCGTCAAGGGCGAGTATTTCCTTTACCTGCTCATGCTCCATGTGCTGCCCCGAGGGTTTCGGCGGGCAAGATCGTATGGTTTTCTCCATGCGTGCAGTAAGAAACTGCTCCACTTGCTGCAACTGGTGCTGCGGGTCGCCCCTTGGCGCACCCTGGTCCGCAACCTGAAGCAACGGCCGGCAATCATCTGCCGGGCCTGCGGGGCCGCCATGGTGATCACCGCGACAAGGATTTCCCGGCCTCGGGTACTTCCGGCCGTATTGTACCAGCAAGCAAAACCGGAGGCCCTGCCCATGTAAGCCGCAGCGGACATCACTGTTGCCAACCGCCGGCTTGCGCCGCTACAGGATAGTTGCGCCCGAAAAAAGCCTCAAAACAGCTAAAAAAGGATGATGAGTCGACAAAATCTTCAGCTAAGAGCAGCCCGCCACCTCTCCCCGCCTCGCAACAGTTCACATACCTGATTCGGTAAGCTCAGGCTCAAAAAGATCTTTTCTATAATATGACCACCGGGCTTGTCCAACAAACGGTTCAGGTCACGGCTTCGCGTGACCTAACCTTATCCGTTAT
>NZ_JBIPKH010000050.1:0-2735 GCF_044068625.1 Desulfurivibrio modestus | reverse complement strand
TCTCCGGGAAACCGGAAGGACAAGTCGGCAATCTACTCAAAATCGCCGTCACTGTCAATTACTTTTTTCTACCGGCGGTCTAAATTATCAACCACCCCAATCTCCTTCCCAGCCAGTCCGGCTGCGGCCTGAGGCCCGGGACGCGACCAGCGGGAAGGCCGGGAAGATAGCCGCGAGCCGGTCGATTGTCAACGACTTTCGTGATCTTTTTTTCTCAGCCCGGCGGCGGAGGTGAATCGCATCTATTAATAGAGGCAGCGGCACAAGCGGCGCCGAAACCGTTGTCGATATTGACCACCGTCACCCCCGGGACACAACTGTTCAACATCCCCAGCAGGGCGGCGATCCCGCCAAACCCGGAGCCATAGCCCACACTGGTGGGGACCGCGATCACCGGTTTGTCCACCAGACCGCCAACCACGCTGGGCAGAGCGCCCTCCATCCCCGCGACCACGATCAGTACCGAGGCGGCCTCCAGCAGCTGGCGATGACCCAGCAGGCGATGGATGCCCGCCACCCCCACATCGAAGAGGCGGTCCACGGGATTGGCCAGACATTCGGCGGTGAGAGCGGCCTCCTCCGCCACCGCCTCATCGGAAGAGCCGGCGGAAAGCACCACGATCCGCCCCCGGCATCCGGCGGGAATATCCGGCCGATTGGCGGTGAGCATCCGGGCGGCGGGATGATAGGCCAACTCCGGCAGCACGGCGCAAACCGTGGCCGCCTTCCCCGCGTCAACCCTGGTGGCCAGCGCCATTTGGTTCCGGGCCAGGATGGCGCCCATAATCCGCGCGAGCTGCTCGGCGCTCTTGCCCGCCCCATAGACCACCTCCGGAATTCCGGTCCGCAACCGCCGATGGTGGTCCAGGTGGGCTCCGGCCAGCATTTGGGCGGGCCACTGTTTGAGCTGAGCCACCACCTCGTCCATCGTTCGGCTCCCGGTTACCAGCTCGCCAAGCAATTTTTCCAGGTCCTGTTTTTCCATGGCAGACAACCCCTCCAGCCGGTAGAATGCGCTCCTTTAAACTCCGCCGCCGTGGGGCAGCGCCCCATAAACATACAGCAAAAGGTCCTCGGTTAACATGGCTAATCAGCAAACCCGCAATTGGCTGCAACTCAGTATCAGATGTCCAGCCGCGATGGCCGACCATGTCGCCGCCCTGCTGGCCTCTTTCAACCCCCAGGGAACGGAACAGGGTTACAGCGGCTTCGACGAGAGCCCGGAGTGGGAAACCGTCTCCCTCTACCTGGAAGACACTCCCGCCACCAAGGAGCAACTGGCCGAAATCGAGACCGCCCTGGAAACTTTGCGACGACTGAATCCCACCGGGCCGACTTGGGAGATCACGCGGCAGCTCATTGCCGATTGCGACTGGAACGCGACCTGGAAAAAACAGTTCACCCCCCTGCCGGTGGTGCCGGGGTTGGTAATCAAACCCAGCTGGGAAGATTACCTCCCGCAACCCGGCGAAAAGGTGATCGAGATGGACCCGGGCATGGCCTTTGGCACCGGCCACCACGCCAGCACCCGTCTGGCCCTGGAGCTGCTGGCGGAGTTGTGCCGCGGGAAGCTGCCGCCGGCCAGCGTGCTGGATTACGGCTGCGGCACCGGCATTCTGGCCATGGCGGCCGCCCTCTGGGGCTGCCCCCGGGTTCTCGCCCTGGACAACGACCCCGAAGCGGTGGCGGTGGCCGGGCAAAACATTCTGGTCAACCAGCTTGCAGCGATGATTAAAACCGGCCTGCCGGAAGAGCTGCCGCCGAAAGAGCAGTTCGCGGTGGTAATGGCCAACATCACCACCGATGTCTTATTGCGGCTGGCCACCACCCTGGCGGCCGCCACCCGCCCCGGCGGGTATCTTATCCTGGCCGGCATCCTGGCGGGCGAGCAGGAACAGGCCATCCATCGGTGCTTTCGGGAGCTGGGCCTCGAGCTTGCCGCCCACCCCCGGCAGGAGGAGTGGGCCGCCTGCCGGTTCAAAAAACCCGCATGAGACGTTTCTTCATCGAACCCGAGGCCATCCAGGGCGACCAGGCTGTCCTGGGGGGCGGAGACGCCCACCACCTGCTCCACGTTCTCCGCCTGAAGAGCGGCGAGGAGGTGGAGCTGTTCAGCGGCGACGGCCTGGTCCACCGGGCCCGGATCGAAGGCGGCGATCGCGACCGGGTCCAGCTGCGCCTGCTCTCCACCAGCGATACCCCGCCGGGGAACCTTGCCATCCATCTGGCCCAGGCCATGCTCAAGGGCAAAAAAATGGACCTGGTGGTGCAAAAGTGCACCGAACTGGGGGTGGTCGCCATCCACCCCTATCTTTCCACCCATACCAAAATCGCTGCTCCCGAACCGGGCAAAATCGAGCGTTGGCAACGGATTATCCTGGAATCATGCAAGCAGTGCAACCAGCCCTGGCCGCCGACCTGCCTCCCGGCGAGGAGTTTTGACCAGATCCTGAGCCAGACCGGCACCCACGACCTCCGCCTGATCTGCTGGGAGCAAGCCGCGGCCCCCCCCCTGCGTCACGTCGTTGAAGGGCTGGCCAAACCGGCCTCGATTCTGGTGATGATCGGCCCGGAGGGCGGGTTCAGTTCCGATGAGGTCAACCAAGCCCGAGCCGCCGGCTTTCTGCCGGTGGGCCTGGGGCGGCGAGTCCTTCGGGCCGAGACCGCCGCCATTGCCACCATCGCCCTGCTCCAGTACATTTTTGATGATCTCCTTTGATTTTCTTAAAAAAAAT